>CADBLZ010000048.1 GCA_902795675.1 uncultured Erysipelotrichaceae bacterium | reverse complement strand
GCTGGAGTAATTTTAACTACACCAGTACCCTTTTCCATGTCTGCATGTTCATCTGCAATAATTGGAATATTTTTATTCATGAATGGAAGTTCAGCTTCCATACCGATATATTTTTGATATCTTTTATCATCTTTATTAACAGCTACAGCAGTGTCACCAAATAATGTTTCAGGACGTGTAGTTGCTACATCTAGATATTCATCAGTACCTACAATTTTATATTTTAAATGGTAGAATGCACTCTTTTCTTCAGAATAAAGAACTTCTTCATTTGATAAAGATGTTTGAGCTGCAGGATCCCAGTTGATTATCTTTTCACCACGATAGATGATTCCTTTATTATAGTAATCAACGAATACTTTTCTAACAGCTTTAGCAAGACCTTCATCTAGAGTAAATCTTTCTTTACTATAATCTAAAGATACACCTAGGGCAGCCCATTGTTTTCTAATAATATCACCATGTTCATGTGTCCAATCCCAACAAGCATCAACAAACTTTTCACGACCGTATTCGTATTTATTTATACCTTGGTCTTTTAATCTTTTAACTACTTTAGCTTCTGTAGCGATTGCAGCATGGTCCATACCTGGTAACCATAAAGCATCGAAGCCTTTCATTCTTTTGTATCTGATGATTGTATCTTGAATAGCAACGTCATAAGCATGACCAATATGAAGAACACCTGTTACATTTGGTGGAGGTAAGATAATTGTATATGGTTCTTTTTCAGAATCAGGATCACATTTAAAGTATCCATTATCTTTCCAAATATCATATTTTCCTTCTTCTACTTTTTTTGGATTGTATTTTGTTTCTAGTTCTTTCATAATGAACCCTCTTTCTAATATAAAAAAGTTCATAAATCTAGGGACGAAATAAATTCCGCGGTACCACCCTAGTTTATGAACTTGTTCATACAACTTAATATCTTAACGCGATAAAACGATTATACTCCAAAGCAACCTTCTTATAACTTTCTTTATCCACTCACAGCTTGTATTATGTGGAATTCTCTGAAAAGAAATATTATAATACTCCTCTTTTTCTTCGTACATTGATTAGATTATATACTTTATTATTCAAAATTTCAATTATTAGTTTAAAAAAAGTTATATTTATTATATAATTATAAAAGAATAAGGGTGTTTAATATGGCTATGCGTGAATTTAATTATGAATCAAAACCAACTGTTGAAATTGTTAAAGAAATATTAACTGACGCTATTAATTATCAAGTTAGTGATATTCATTTTGATCCAACTAGTAATGGTTTAAATATTAAATTTAGAATGGATTCAGAATTAGTTGAATATACTGATGTTCCTGAAACTGTTAGAAGAAACATTGTTACACGTATTAAGATACTTGCTGGTATGAATATTACAGAAACAGCTTATCCTCAATTAGGTGTAATTAAGTTTGATTTAGATAAAGATTCTTATTCTATGAGAACTTCTACTATTCCTGTAGTTAATGGTGAAAAGGTAGTTGTTCATTTATCCTCTTTTAATAAAGGATTAGATAATTTAGATAATTTAGATATATCTAATGAAAACTTAACAAAGATTCATAATCTTATTAAGAAAAAAAGTGGTTTATTACTTGTATCTGGTGGTTTAGCATCAGGTAAGACTACTCTTCTTTATTCTATTATTAAAGAATTAGATTGTAAGAAATTAAACATTATATCTATTGAAGATCCAATTAAGATTAGAATAGATGGTGTTAATCAAATAGAACTTAATACTGAAAAAGGTATTACAATGAAATCAATTCTTAAGACAATTGCTCTACAAGATCCTGATGTAATTGTTATAAGTGATTTAAAAGATGCTGATACAGTTTCATTTGCTGTAAGAGAAGCTAATAAAGGACGTTTAGTTATTAGTTCTTTATATACAAGCAATGTATATACAACAATTGAGACTTTAAGAAATATGGATGTTGAAGATTATTTAATAGCTAGTTCACTTCAAGGAATTATTTCATTAAGATTAGTTAAGAAATTATGCCCTTCTTGCAGAAAGTTAAAGAAAACAACTGATTATGAAAAGAATGTCATTAAGAATGTGTTAGAACAAAGCACTGATGAAATATTTGAACCTGTTGGTTGTGATGATTGTCGTGACGGTTACACTGGTATGACTCCACTTGTTGAAGTATTAGAGTTTAATGACGAGTTAAAAGAAGCTATTTATAATAATAGTAAGAATCAACATATATATGATTTAATCTATAATAATATCGATTCAATGATTAAAGATGGTATTAAGAAAGTTGTTGATGGTGATACTTCTTTTGAAGAAGTTATTAGAACAACTGATATTAGTACAGACCTTGGTGAATATAATAACGATCTTAAGAATGTTCTTTTAAATAAACGTGTTAAATTAGATGAAGTTAAAGAAGAACCTAAAAAAGAGGAAACTCCTAAAGTTAAGGAGGAAGTTAAAGAAGAACCAAAGGAAGAACCTAAAGTTGAAACTAAAGAAGAAGAAAAGAAAACTGAGAGCACTGATTTAAGTGATAAGATTAAAAAATCATTAGCAATCTTTGATCAATTAAATAAGAAAGCTTTAGATGGTACTACTCCTACTACTGATAAAAAGGTTGAAACTGAAGAAAAAAAAGAAGAACCTAAGAAGGAAGAAAAAGTTAAGATTCCTGAAGTAAGTGTTCCAACTATTGGAGCTAAACCAAAGAAAATAGCGCCAAAGAGTTTTAAGGTAGAAGAAAAGAAAGAAGAACCTAAAAAAGAAGAACCTAAAGTTGAAAATAATCCAGTTAGTGAAACTAAAGCAGAAGTAACAAATAATGTTGCTATACCTACTACTCCACCAACTGATGAAGCTTTAAGTGGTGCTGGTGCTAGTATTTCAAATAATAATTATAGTGACTTTAGTTACGACGATTATGATTTAAGTAATTTCTAAAATAAAAAAGAACTTTTTATAAGTTCTTTTTTTAATACATTCCTTTAAATATTATAGTTAAGAAATCTCTTATTGGATCCATGAAAGTAAATACTATAAATAAACCTGTTATAAGATATGGTCCAAATGGAATATGTTTATTCTTACTACTTAATGAGTAATATAAAGATATTGGAAATGCTAGGAATGAACCTAAGATGATTGATACCATACTTAATCTAATACCTAAAGCACAACCAAATAAGAAAGATAATTTTATGTCTCCACCACCAAGTGTATCTTGTTTAGAAAGTTTATTACCAATTGTTCTTATACCTAACATGAAGATAAAGATTATTAAACCACTAGCTAAAGATAATAAGAATGTTTTTAAGCCAAAGAATGAGAATTTAAGGATTAGAATCATAATACTAAATAAGATAATTGGTTCATCTAGAATGATGTAATAATTAAAATCTGATATAAAGATATTTACTAGTAATGTACTTATGATTATTAAGATAATCATTTCATAACTAAATCCATAGATAATATAACTTATTGGAAATATAACACATAAGAAGATTTGAGCAATTGGATACCAAAGGTTTAGTTTCTTGTTACAGTAACGACATTTACCTAAGTATCTAATATAATTAAAGATTGGTATTAGTTCGTACCATTTATATCTATTTTCACAATGATCACATATATTTATTTCATAATCATCTTTAGGTAGTTTTATTGCTATTAAGATATCTAATACACTAACAAAAAAACCTATTAGAAATAAAAAGCTAATGACATATATATCAAATATCATAACTAGCGCCCCTATTCTATTAGTATTATAACATATAAAAAAGTTATTATTTAGAAATAATAACTTTTAAGTAGTCTACTTTACTTTTTAACTCTTTGTATGCTTTGTTCTTAGGTGGTATTTTAGATAGTAGTTCTTCATATTTACTGATTAAATGATTAATAAAATCCTTATTATTTAGTAAACCATATTTGATTTCTTCTTCTGTATTCTTTTTATCACTCTTTATATAAAGATAAGCACTATACCATATACCTTTATCAAAGATATTTTGTTCTTCTTTTAAGTAGTAACCTTTTTTATCCATAAATTCTCTTAATTCAAATAAATCCTTATTTGATTGAAGAATTAATTTATCAATAGTTTTAAGTTTCTCTTTATAAGATAATATTTCTTTGATTGTTTTAGTTCCCATACCAGCAATGATAACAGTGTTATAGTCAGTAGTATCAATATCTTTTAAACCATTACTTAAGTATGATTCAATATCTAGATTAGATCTTTTGATATTATAAATACCACTATCTAAAGCATTTTGATTTATATCAGTTGCTATTACTTTATTACATAGATTGTTTTCTTTTAAATAGATTGGTAATAAAGCATGATCTGAACCAACATCAATTATATTATCTTTTTTATCCACCCATAAAGATAAAGAGACTAATCTATTACTAAGATTAGTCATCTAAAAAGTCCTTTAATTTTTTAGCACGTGATGGGTGACGTAATTTTCTTAAAGCTTTTGCTTCAATTTGACGAATACGTTCACGTGTTACGTTAAACTTCTTACCTACTTCTTCTAGAGTATGACTAGTACCATCAATTAAACCAAATCTTAATTCTAGTACTTCTCTTTCTCTTTCTTGTAGTGTAGATAAAGTTTCTTGGATTTGTTCTTTTAGTATTTCATTAGTTGCATATTCATCTGGTGACATACTTCTTTCATCTTTAATGAAATCACCTAAATGTGAATCATCTTCTTCACCAATTGGTGTTTCTAATGATACTGGGTCTTGACTGATCTTCATTACTTCACGTACTTTATCAACAGTAATACCCATTTTCTTAGCTATTTCATCATCTGTTGGTTCACGATTAAGTTCAAGAGTCATTTGTCTTTGAACACGCGCCATTTTATTTATTGTTTCTACCATATGTACTGGTACACGAATTGTACGAGCTTGATCTGCTAAAGCACGAGTTATAGCTTGTCTAATCCACCATGTAGCATATGTACTGAATTTATATCCTTTGCCGTAGTCGAATTTTTCTACTGCTTTCATAAGACCGATGTTACCTTCTTGAATTAAGTCTAGGAATAATAATCCACGACCTACGTAACGTTTAGCAATTGATACAACTAAACGAAGGTTTGATTCGGCTAATTTGTTTTTTGATGATTCGTCACCATTAGCAATCTTTACAGATAAAGCTAATTCTTCTTCTGGACTTAATAAGCTAATACGTCCAATTTCTTTTAAGTACATTCTTACTGGATCTGAGATATTAACATCTTTAGTAAGTTCTTCATCAGTCATTACTAAGTTTTCTGGTTCATCTCCACCAGCAGAATCTGCGTCATCAGTAACTACTTCAATATTGTTTTCTTTTAAAGTGTTATATAGGTCATCTAATGAATCACTATCCATATCTAGACCTTTTAATGCATCAGCTAGTTGTTCATATGTGAGTTTGTTGTCATTTTCTAATCCTAGTTTCACTAAGTCTTTTTTACGCTCTTCGAAGCTTTTAATTTCTTGCATCGCTCAACACATCCTTTTTTAATTCTGCAATTTGCATTGCTAATTTTGTTTTCTTATCGACATCTAATTCTTCTCTCATTAGTGATCTTAGTCGTTCTATCTCATTCTTTGTCGTAATTTTATTTAATGATACTATGTAATCATCCATTACTTTAACACTTACATTATCTTCAAAAGATTCACTAACTATTTCTTTTACTTTATCTTTGATGTCTTTATCTTCTATATATGTAACAAAATCAGCTACATTGATGCCATTATTCTTTTCAGAGAAGTATACAATTTCGTTTGCAATATCCCTATAAATCTCTTCATTAAAGAAGCCAAGTTTAGCTTGATACTCTTTAATATACTCAGAGCCATTCATCATAAAATACAATATCTTCTCCGATGAAATAGTATACGCTGTTTTCTTTTTGGTGTCAATTCTATTTACGTCTTCTTTTATTTCCTTTACAGGTAGAATATTGTCTAATTTTGATCTTAATACTTCTTTTGAAATATTATAGTCACTACTTAATCTATTTAACTCAGTTTCTTGTTTAACAGGGTCCTTCATTAAGTTGATTTCTTTTAACACTTGATTTATGTATTCGGCTAAGTCTTCAGGGTTACTTAGGTCTTTATTCTTTTTATAATATTTAGTTTTAAATTCGTAGAAAGATATAGCATGATTAATGTTATCCTTCATTGCTTCTATACCTTCTTTTAAGATATATTCATCAGGATCTTTTTCACCGCTTAATCTTACGACATGTAAATCAATATTATTCTTTAATAGTTCTTCACCATTATTAACGGTTGCTAGTTCACCAGCATCATCATTATCAAGCATTAAGATTACTTTGCATCTTAAGTCTTGTAATAGTTTGATTTGGTTTTGTGTTAATGCTGTACCTTGAAGGGCTACAACATTTTTGATTCCACAAGAAGATAATCTTATAGCATCCATGAAACCTTCTACAACAATAACACACTTTTCTCTTTTACTTGCTGGTTTAGCAATGTGATAATTATATAGTGTATTACCTTTTATATATATTTTATTTTCACTTGAGTTCATGTATTTAGATATATCTTTTTCACCACGATATACTCTTCCACTAAAACCAACGATATTTCCATCTTTATCAAATAATGGGAATGTTATACGACCTCTAAAGAAATCATAATAAGTATTATTAGATTCATGAACTAATCCTAAATCAATTAGGTCTTTATTCTTATAATCTTTTTTAATTAAGAAGTTATATAAGGTATCTTTATTATCTAAAGATAAACCAATACCATATTCTTTTATTACATCATCATTAATACCTCTATTATGTAAGTATTCTAACGCTTCTTTACCATACTCTGTTTTTAGATTATTTTGGAAGTATTTATTTACAAGATTCATTAAGTCATATTCTTTTTTATTAACAGTACTTTGTTTAGGTACGATATTTTTTAATGATGATAATTCATAACCACTTTTATCGGCGATTATTTTTACAGCTTCAATAAAAGATACGTGTTCGTAATCTTCGACAAAATTAAAAACATTACCAGCATGACCACATACAAAACATTTAAATATTTGTTTTTCTTCAGATACCATCATGCTTGGAGAATGATCTGTATGGAACGGACATAAACCTTTATAATTTTTACCAGCTTTTGTAAGTGGTAGATAAGAGCTAACTATATCTACAATGTTAACATGAGATCTTAATTCATTGATTTCATCATTATTGTACATATAATCACCTCACAAGATAAACACATTCTAATTATAACACAAATAATTAAAGAAAGATTCAACATCTTTCTTTAAATCTTAATATTCCTAAAATAGTTAAAGAAGATATAACTAGCATTGTAAAATAGAACACAATATTATCTCCTGTATAAGGGTTTATTATTGGTTCTTCCTCTTCTGGAATTAAGTTATTAATATATTCTTCTTTTGGTTCAGGTAGTTCTTCTTCTTTATT
>CADBLZ010000047.1 GCA_902795675.1 uncultured Erysipelotrichaceae bacterium | reverse complement strand
TAACTATCAAGCAGGTTATGAACAAGGTATGAAAGATGCTGATGATAGAGCTAATCCAGATTCTAAAAACTATCAAGCAGGTTATACCGCTGGATATAATGCCGGTTATAATTCAGGTTATAATGCAGGATATAGTAAAGGTGTATCTGATGCTGATAATAGAGTAAATAAAAATAGTAAGAGTTATATTCAAGGTTTGGCAGATGGTAAAGTTTCAGGTGCTGCTTCTGCTAGAGTTGGAAATGCTGGTGCTGGTCAAGTATTATCTGGATGGACATTTACTAATTCGACTGGTTCAGGTTTAACTGGTACAATGCCAAATCAACGTGGCAAGAATTATTCTGGTACTAGTAATGTAACTATTGCAGCTGGTTATTATAATGGTTCTGGTCATTGTAATTTAGGTGACGCATATAGTTCTGGTGTAACTGCTGGTAAAGCAAGTTGTGGAACATGTCCAACTTGCGATACTACTACTCCTTATAATAATGGATATAAGGCTGGATACAATGATGGTTATAAAGCTCTTGGATCTTACCAAGTAGTTGATACGCATACTAAGAATGATAGAGGTGAACCTTCAGGTACATATATGGGTATGATGTGGAGTAAAGTCTTCCAAGTTAAGAAGGGCGATATAATTGTTGTTAACGCCAAACTTAAAAAAGATAGTGGTAGTACTTGGATTAGTGGATTTATGATTTACGAAGCTAAGGGTCCTGAAACTACAGTAAAAACAAGAAATAGTTTTGATGCTTATTGGGCTAGAACAGAATTTAAAAATTCTAGTAAAAAGAGTTATGAAAAATATTTATATGATTTAACTGTTAATGGTGCTAGCAAGATGTGTAATCAGTATGACAACAAGGATTCAGATACCGGATATTGTTTAGGTAAAGATCATTCTGCCGGTATGGGTGTTGATACTTATCAAGGAAAAAATGTTGTAAAATGGAATAATATTCCTGGTGTTCTTATAGCTTTCGATCCGGTTAAACAAAATAATGAAACTGCAGATGAAGATGATTTAGCACAATTCTTTGTTGTTCAAAAAGATACATATCTAATTGTTCAAAATAAGAGTTGGACAGGTGATGGCTCAGAAGGAAATCCTAGAAAAGCGAGACCATGGACTTTGAAAGTTTATAGAAAGAGTTAAAAAGGAACTTAATGTTCCTTTTTATTTTTATTAAAGTTGAGAAAAAAGCTAAAATGTAGTAAACTTATTTAGGTATATCTAGGTGGTGTATATATGTTTAATATATTAGATTTTTTAGAAGAATCATGTAATAAAAATCCTGATAAAATAGCTATTATAGAAGAAGATAAAAAGATTAGTTATAAGGATTTTATAGGTGAAAGTAAGAAGGTAGGTTCTTACTTTACTAGAAACAATTATTTTAATAAACCAATTATATTCTTTATGGATAAGGGAATAGATACTTTAATAGGTTTCTTTGGAGCAGTATATAGTGGTAACTATTATACTTTAATTAATCCAGAATTACCTGAATCTAGAATCTTAAATATTAGAGATGCTGTTAATAGTAGTTATGTTATTACTGATGATAGTAATGTTGAACTAGCTAATAAGTATTTTGATAAGTTAACTATCTTAAATATTAAAGATTTAAAGAATGAAGAGGTAGATAATGAAGGTTTAGATAAAGCTAGAAGTAATCATATTGATTATGATCCTTTATATGTTAACTTCACATCTGGTTCAACAGGTGTACCTAAAGGTGTAGTTATATCTCATCGTTCAGTAATAGATTTTATTGATAAATTTACTAGTATTTTTAACTTTAATAGTGATGATATTATTGCTAACCAAGCTCCATTTGATTTTGATGTATCAGTTAAAGATATTTATTCAGCTTTCTATGTTGGAGCAACATTATTAATTGTACCTAAGAGATATTTTAGTAATCCATCTATGTTATTAGATTATGTATGTGATAATAAAGTAACGACAATGACTTGGGCAGTATCTGCACTATGCTTAGTAACTACTTTCCATGGACTTGATTATAGAGTTCCTGAAACAGTTAAGAAGATTTTATTTAGTGGTGAAGTAATGCCAATTAAACATTTAAAGAGATGGATGGAAAAGTTACCAAATACAACATTTGTTAATGTATATGGTCCAACTGAGATTACATGTAATTGTACTTATTATATTATTGATCATAATAAAGAATATGATAAGATTCCTATTGGTAAAGCATTCCCTAATGAAAGAGTATTCTTATTAGATGAGAATGATAAAGAAGTAACTGAATTAAATAAATCAGGAGAGATATGTGTAAGTGGTACATCTCTTGCTTTAGGTTACTATAATAATAAAGAACAAACTGATAAACATTTTACACAAAATCCTTTAGTTAATAATTATATTGAATATATTTATAGAACTGGTGATTTAGCTTTCTATAATGAAGATAATGATTTAGTATTTAATGGAAGAAAAGATTTCCAAATTAAATACCAAGGACATCGTATTGAATTAGAAGAAATAGATAAAGCTATTATGAATGTAGATGGTATTATTAGAAGTTGTGCTATATTTGAAGAAGAGAAATCTAGATTATATGGTTTCTATATTGGTGATTTAAGTAAAGATGATTTATTTAATAAATTAAAAGAAACTTTACCAGTATATATGATACCTAGTCATTTAATTAAATTAGATGAATTCCCATTAACTAAAAATGGTAAGATTGATCGTAAGAAATTAATGGAGATGAAATAGAATGGATTATAATAAAGTATTAGATAAAGTTAGTACACCATGTTATGTCTTTGATATTAATAATTTAAAGAATAGAATTAGTTATTTAAAATCTAAATTTAATAAAGAATTTAATTTAGTATATGCAGTTAAAGCTAATTCATTTATTGCTAAAGAATTAGATGAAGATGTAGAAAGATTTGAAATCTGTTCACCAGGTGAATTTGAAATATGTAATAACTTAGGTATAGATCACTCTAAAATGGTTATTTCAGGTGTATATAAAGATTATGAATCTATTAATAAGATGGTATCTAATTATGATGATATTGGTAAATATACAATTGAATCAGTTAATCAATATGAATTATTAAAAGAATTAGCTACTAAGTATAATCGTAAGTTACATATCTTAATAAGACTTACTTCAGGTAATCAATTTGGTGTTACAGAAGAAGAATTAAAAGATATTATTAAGAATAATGATAATGATCATTTTGTAATTGACGGTATTGAGTATTTCTCTGGTACACAAAAAAGAATTAAAAAGATTGAAAGAGAAATTGAATACTTAGAAGAATTTGTTAATAGTATTGAAAGTGAATTAAATTTTAAAATAAATGAAATAGAATATGGACCAGGTCTTCCAATCTATTATTTCCAAGATGAAGAATTTGATGAAGATAGTTTCTTAGATGAAGTTAATAGTTTACTTTCTAGATTTAAAGATAAGGAAATATCTATTGAATCAGGTAGAAGTATAGCTTCATCATGCGGTTACTATTTAACTAAAGTTTCTGATATGAAGAGTAATAAGAATGGTAACCATGTAATGTTAGATGGTGGTATTAATCATTTAGTTTACTATGGTCAAACAATGGCAATGAGAATACCTCATTTTGATTTATTACAAGCTAATAAAGAAGATGAAAAAGAAACATATACATTATATGGTTCATTATGTACAATAAACGATATTATTGTTAAGAGTTTAGAAGTTAATAAATTACATTTAGGTGATATATTTGTATTTAAAAATGTTGGTGCTTACTCTGTAACTGAGGGTATTTCATTATTTTTGAGTAGAAATCTACCAAATGTGGTATTATATAAGAGTGATGGAGAAATTATAGTTGTAAGAAATAATAAGAATACTTACGAAATTAATTATCCTAATTATGAATAGAGGAGTGTTATTATGGAAAAGTTAATTGAAATTTTAGAGGATTTACAACCAGGTGTAGATTATGAAAATACTGAAAATCTAATTGATGGTAGAATCTTAAATTCACTTACTATTTTATCTTTAGTAGCTGAAATAGAAGATGAATTTGATGTTGAAATTCCAACAGTTGAAATCGTTCCAGCAAACTTTAATTCAGTTAAAAGTATGTGGGCTTTAATTGAAAGACTTAAAGAGGAAGAATAATGTCGTATTTCGATGCGATATTCGCCTTCCTTTTTATACCAATTCTAATTGTTATATATAATATAGTTCCTAAGAAATTTAGACCATATTTTTTATTAGCAGTTAGTTTTGGATTCTTTTGTGTGATTAGTAAATTTCTAATTGCTTTTTTATTGTTATCGATATTATCAATATACTTAATTACTAATAAGTTTACGAAAATTGATAAAGAACGAGATGAAGTATTAGAAAAGACAGATAAAGATAATCGAAAAGAAGTTAAAACTTTATTTAGTAAGAAAAAGAAGAGATGGTTAGTATTAGGTATTTTATTTAATGTAGCCATGTTATTTGGATTTAAATATGTTAATTTCTTTGGATCTAATTTAAATTATATCTTTGATTTATTTAAGTTAGATGTTCATTACAATATTATTAAGTATGCTGCTCCGATTGGTATTTCTTACTATACATTACAAGCAATAGCTTATTTAGTAGATGTATATAATGGAAAGTTTGAAGCAGAGAAGAATATTTGTAAGGTTGCTTTATTCCTTTCATTCTTCCCACAAATAATGGAAGGACCTATTGTTAGGTATAATGACACAGCAGATCAATTATTTGAAGGTAAAAGTGTTTCATATAATAGTTTTTGTTTTGGATATCAAAGAGTATTATATGGTTTCTTTAAGAAGTTTGTTATAGCTGATAGATTAAATATTGCTGTTAGTATGATCTTTGATAGTTATACTACTTTTAGTGGTGGTATTTTATTCTTAGGAGCTATCTTCTATACAATACTATTATATATGGAATTCTCAGGTACAATGGATGTTGTTATTGGTATAGGTGAGATGTTTGGTGTTAAGATTCCTGAAAACTTCAAACAACCATTCTTTGCTAAAAATATATCTGAGTTCTGGACAAGATGGCACATTAGTTTAGGTTTATGGTTTAAGGATATGATTTTCTATCCTGTATCATTATCTAAACCAGTTAAACATTTAACATTACATGCACGTAAGATATTTGGTAATAAATATGGACCAATACTATGCGGTGGAATAGCATTATTCTGTGTATGGTTTTTAAATGGTTTATGGCATGGTGCTGGATGGCCATTCTTATTCTATGGTATGTATCATTTTGTAATGATATTATCTGGTAATTTATTAGAACCATTAATTCAATGGTTATGTACTAAGTTACATATAAATAGACAAAACATTGTTTATCGTGTTCTTCAATCAGTTAAGATGGCTTTATTTGTCTTTATTGGTGAGATGTTCTTTAGAGCACCAACAGTTAGACAAGGTTTTGTAATGCTTAAGAGAATTATTACAAACTTCAGCTTTAGTTCATTTAAAGATGGTGGTTTAGCAATTCTAGGTATTGATGTATATGATTTAGCAGTTATTATTATTGGTGTTTTAGTAATCTTTGTTATAGGTTTACTAAAAGAACGTAATATTAATGTAAGAGAAGAAATAAGTAAAAAGAATATAGTATTTAGATGGTTTATATATTATTTATTAATATTTAGTATTATAATGCTTGGAGCTTATGGACCTGGATATATTCCAGTAGATCCTATATATGCTGATTTCTAGGAGGGTAATGATGAAAAAGAATGTTTTAAAAAGTATCTTATTTGTCATATTCTTTGTAGTAATCACAGAAATACTTACTTATGTTGTACTACCTGGTAGTAATGTTCGTAAGATGGGTATGATTAAAGTAGCTACTTATGAAGTACTAGGTGAGCAAAAGAATACAATCGATGTGGCTGTAATAGGTGACAGTTTAGTTTATAGTTCTTTATCACCAATGGTGATTTGGAATGAATTTGGTTATACAACATTCGATTGCTCTAATCCAGCTCAACTCATAACTGAATCTTATGGTAATCTAGAAGCTGTTACGGAAACACAAAAACCTAAGATTGTTATTCTAGAAGCTAATGAGTTATTTAGAGATGATAAACATAAGAAATTAAAATATAAGATGGAAGTACTTTATCGTAAGTTAATACCAATAGCTACTTACCATAATAATTGGAAGAATTATTTCATGTATGGTAGTAAAGATAATTGGATTAATATTTATAAAGGTTATAAATATATTACGAAAGTAGAATCTGGTAAGTCTAATTATGAAATGACTTATTCTTCTAAGAAAGAAGTAATTCCTGATAAGAATAAAGAATATTTCGATAAGATTTATGAATTATGTAAAAAGAATAATATTAAACTAGTAGTAGTTAGTTTCCCAACACAAATCTCATGGAATTATAAGAAACATAACGCTACAGAAACACTATTAGAAAAATATAGTGATGTCGAATTCATCGATTTAAATACAGTTGATTTAGGTATCGATTGGAAGAAAGAAACAAAAGATGAAGGTGGACATTTAAATTATTTAGGTGCTCGTAAAGTATCAACATATATTGGTGAATATATTAAGAGTACTGAATTAGTAGAAGATAAAAGAGGCAATAAAAAATATGCTTCATGGGATGAAGCATATAAGAAATATGTTTTCTATTCAAATAATCAATAAGACGATTGCGATTGCGTAATCGCCATCATGTGATATTGATAAAGATATATCTTTTACATTAAAGTCTTCTTTAATCTTGTTATGTAAGATTATATAAGGAGCACTATTGGAATCATGATTAATTTCAATATCTTTTAAGGAATAATTATTTATTCCTTTTTTTAATGCTTTTAATAATGCTTCTTTAGAAGCATATAAACCTGCTAATGTTTGTGTACTATAGTGATCATGTAAGTAGTTTATTTCTGATTCATTAAAGTTATTATTAATAAATGTTTCATTATCCATTAACTTAGTAAATGAGTCTATTTTAACTAAATCGATTCCTGTTTGCACTTTTATCACCTAAGTAAATTGTAACATAAATTTTTGATATTTAAAGTTTTGTTTTATAATATACTCGAGGTGATTAATATGAAATATGTCTTTTTAATCAATTCATTCAGTAATAAGAATGAAGCAGTTGGTTTAAGTAGAAAGATTAGTACTATATGTGAAAGTCTTGGTATGGATTATAAAATAGAAGTTAATTCAGAAAAGAGATCAACTGAAGATATCTTAGC
>CADBLZ010000046.1 GCA_902795675.1 uncultured Erysipelotrichaceae bacterium | reverse complement strand
TTAATAACTTATACCACATCTTAGCATGTTCTTTTTCGTTATTAGCAGTTTCTTCAAATATAGCTGCTATTTGTTCATAACCATCTTTCTTAGCTTTAGATGCAAAATAAGTATACTTATTTCTAGCTTGTGATTCACCAGCAAATGCTTTCTTTAAATTTTCTTCTGTTTTAGATCCTTTAAGTTCCATAATATCATCTCCTAGATTTATTATAACATATAAAAAGAAGATATTATCTATCTTCTTTTACTCTTATATCTTTAAATCCTAATTCATCAGCTATTTCTAATAAAATATCATGTCTCTCTTTATGTTCACTAGTAGACATAAATTTATCTAATAATTCAGTAACAACTGAATATTTAGTATTTCTAAAGTTCTCATGTTTAACTAAATTACTAATTGTACTAGCTTTACGATATATAAAATCATAATCTTCTTTTAGAATTCCGTAGATATACTCGTCTTTTTTACTTATTTGTTCTTGTTTAATCTCTTCATATACTTTCTTCTTATCAGGTCTTGGATATTTTACTTCAGTAAATATTGTTAAAATATCACCTAAATTAAAGTAACCTTGGAAAGCATCATTATTAATAACTTTTTCAACATAACATACAATGCCTTCATGGCTTAATTCTTTAACATATAGGTTTAATTTCATTTGTAATAAATCCATACCTAAATTGTTATATATTAAGTTATTAATATATTGATTAAACAGCTTTTCATTATGATCTAAACTATTTCTAATAACATCTTTCGTTTTTTCTGTTAAATGAACTAACTTACCTAATTTCTTTTTAGTAATTCTATTCATTATTGAAATATTATATTCACCATTAACAAAGTCTAAATCAATAATATAACTACCTTTATCAAATAATAAGATATCTTGGTTAACCATTCTAAAATAATATAAGTTAACTAAGAAATAACATAGTAGATTAACTCTAACAATATATTCTAGATTATTCTTACTATCTCTCTTAATTAAATTATTAATTGTTCTAACATATTCTTTCTTATCTACTGTATGTGTATTTTGAACATCATAACAATTAAATAATTCTAATACTCTATCTAAAGAAATAATTGATAATAAATTAACATTTAAATTATCTAGATTAAATAATAAGATTAAATTATTAGGTAATGGTATATAGAATAAATTATTAAATGCTCTAATAATAAAATCTTTATACATAATATCACTAACTACACGGCCACTCTTATCTTTATCCAAGAATTTATCAGCAGCTATTAAGATATTATTATATTTAGTAAATTCACCATTCTTATTAGAATTTAAAATATCATTAATACGTGATCCTAAATCACCTAATTCTTTCTTTTGAATTAAGTTATCTATCTCATTATTTAAAGTATTAAAATCTATTTCTAAATTAGTACTTACTTTTAAATCTTTATTAGTATATGTAATCTCTTTAATATCTTTACGATTACTATTATTAAGTATTAAACCATATAAAGATAAATAAGCTATATCAAGACTTTCTTTATCATTAATAATAACATCTGTATTCTTTTTAACATTCTTAAGAATCTTTTTACTAAGTTCTTTTTCTTCTTCTGTAGTAACTAGTTTCTCCATTTCATTAACTAAATAACCAGAAACATTTATAACAAAACTAAGTTTACTAGGAACATCTATTTCTTTTACCATTTCTTTTCTTTTAGAAAGAACAGATGTTTTTCTTCTTATTTCTTTTTCCATTTCTGGTACTAATTTAATTAATTCTTTATTAGCTATTAAACTAGTAAATGAAGTATAATCAATATTTATAAAATCAATTTCTTGTTTATCACTATTTATAACAAACTTATAATTACCAACATTAGTAACTGGTATAGAATAACTTCTCCATATAGCTTCATTACTATCATTAATTAAGAAGACATACATTTCATATTCTTTTTTATTATTAGTTTGACAAAGTTCAAAGACTATAGACAAAGAATTAGTTAAGTTATTAGTATCATTACTCATTGCTTTTTCAAAATAAAAATGAATTGTAAAAGGGTTCTCTTTTTCAGCATAAGTAAAATTATTTAATTTAATATAATTCTTCATATATAACCTCTCCTTATTCTTTTTAATTATAACATAAATATTTAAAACTTTCTTCTAATATTACTTAATAAATTAACGACTAAAATAGATACCATACCTATAACAAATAAACCAATTAATAAAGTAATTAATTTAGATTGGTTCTTAAAACCAAATATTTGATCTCTTAAATAGATATCATATGTATATATTTTCTTATCACCAGTATAAACATCTACATAACCAATCTTATCACCTACTTTATTATCTTTCGTAATAAGATTAGTAATATGTTTATCATATCTAAGTTCACGATATTCATCATCAGTTAACATAAACTTAATATCTTGTTCTACTGTAACAATATAATTATTAATTGTTGAATCACTTACTTCAACTGTTTTAAGTTCTTCTCCTCTTTTAAATAGAGTTCTTTCTTTGTAATTCATATTATCGATATAATCTAATACTCTATATGTTTCAAGTATAGCATTTAAATGATTACCATCAGCTGCACTATTACATATAATTACAACATAATTATATCCATCAACAACTGAAGTAGAAACAAATAATAAACCAGCAGAGTTAGTAAATCCACCTTTACTACCTGTTAATCTATTTGGATCAATACCAATTCCTTCTAATCCTTTATATGTATAGTTAACTATCTCTCTTCCATTAGTTAAAGTATAACTACGAGCATTAAATATATTAGTAAAAGTTTCATTTTTTAAGCATTCTTTAAGTAAGATATAAATATCTTCAGCTGTACTTATATTTTCATCTGATCCACCATATGAATCTTTAAACCTAGTGTTATTCATACCAATCTTTTTAGCTGTCTTATTCATTTGTTTAGCAAATTCATTTTCTGATCCACTATAATTATTAGCTAAAGTTCTAGCACTATCCGCCGCACTTAAAAGGATCATACTATAAACTAAATCACGGTATGTATATGTTTCTCTAGTTACCATTCCTAATTTAGCATAACCATCTAAACCATATAAATCGACATCTTTAATAGTTATTTCACGATCTAAATCACTAACATTATTAATAATAATATAAGCTGTCATAAGTTTAGTTATACTAGCTGGTATTATTTCTTTATTTGCATCTTTTGTATATAAAATAGCATCATTATCTAAATTACTTACAAGGACACTACTAGCAGTAATACCATCAGGTAAAGTAAATGCTTTAACTGGCATTACAAATAAGAATAAAAGAATAAATAAAAATAAAATTTTCTTCACGATTATCACATTCTTACCTTATTAATAATATCATAATAACATCATAAAAAAAAGACGAATAATCGTCTTTTAAATCCATATACCATATGTAATAGCAAGTAATGCAAGAATTAAACCAACTACATAGAATAATCTTGTAATATCTTGTTCTTTCCATCCATATTGTTCAAAATTGTGATGAAGTGGCGCCATTCTAAATACCTTTTTATGGAACTTACGAATAGCAATAATTTGAATTGCTGATGATAATGTTTCAAGAACAAATACACCACCAATAACAGCAAGTAATAATTCGTGTTTTGTTAATATTGCAACAGCAGCAAGTGCACCACCAAGTGCAAGCGAACCATTATCACCCATAAATACTTTAGCAGGGTGTGCGTTAAATACTAAGAAACCAAGTAATGTTCCACATAGAACAAAACAGAAAATACCAACTTCTTCATAACCAACTAACCATCTAGATGATAATGCAAGTAAACCATAAGCGAAGAATGCAATAATTGATAAACCACCTGCTAAACCATCTAAACCATCCGTAATATTAACAGCATTAGATGTACCAACTAGTAAGAATAAAATGAAAATACCATAACCCCAACCTAAATTCCAATCGATACCTAAAGCACTAACTTGTAGTGATGGATTTCCACCATTCTTTAAGTAAATAAATAAGAATAATAGTGCAATTAACATTTGTAATATTAATTTAGCCGGTATAGATAAACCATCATTATTATGGAACTTAACTTTCATAACATCATCTATTAAACCAAGTACACCATATAGTACGAAAGTAAGTAAGATAATTAATAAGTTAAAGTTTAAATCTATACTACCTCTTATCTTTAACACTAATAACGTTATAACAGTTGGAATAATAAATATCAAACCACCAATAGTTGGTGTTCCTTGTTTAACTAAATGTGTTTTTGTAATTGTATGCGTTACATTTTGACCAATATGAAACTTTCTTAATAATGGAATCAAAATTAAACCAGTAACAATTGCTAAAATAAAACCTAACATTAAAGCCATTGCTAATTTAGCTAATATTAACATATAAACACTTCCTTAAATTTATTATACTATAGTTCTATTTTTTCATTATCATAAAAAAAATAAAATTGTAAAGTAAATTACAATTTTATTTAACTTTTTTAATTTTTGCGATATAGAATCCTTCAAAATACTCATTAGGAAGTACTTTTATTGTTCCCTCTAACTTACTTTCATAGTTTAAAATACCATCTATCCTAATTGGTTCTAACTTATATTCATCGCTTAAAATACTTCTAATAATATCTTCATCTTCTTTATCAAGTAAAGAACAAGTTGAGTATATTAATGTTCCATTTGGTTTCAATAACTTTAAAGCTTTATCAATTAATACTTTTTGTGTTTTAATAGAATGTTCTAAAATACTCCCAAAGTTTTTAACATCATCTTTATTAGTAACTGTACCACTACCAGAACATGGTACATCTAGTAATATTTCATCAAACTTCATAAAGTCATTTAAATCTCTAGCATCCATATTTAATAGTGTTACTTTTTTACAACCTAAATGATCAACATTATATTTTAATCTTTCAAATCTTTCTTTATTTCTTTCAACACCAGTAATAAGTGTTTTATTATTACTTAATGCTTGAATCTCAGATAGCTTTGAACCAGGTGAAGCTGTCATATCTAAAATATTACTATCTTCTTTTAAATCCATAAATAATGGTGGTAACATTGATGATAAACTTTGTAAGTATATCTTTCCTTCTTTAAATAATTCACTATTTATAATTTCTTCATTAGTAACATTTTTTAAAACTAAAGCTTTATCATAAAATGATACTTTTTCATAAGTAATATTATTGTTATCTAAATAACTAAATACTTCTTCATCACTAGCTTTTAAATTATTAATTCTAATAGTTACATATTTGTTAACATAACCACTAACTATTTTATCGACTGTATCTTTATCAAAACAAATACTTAGTTCATTTAATAACTCGTCCATTTATATCACCTTCTATATTATAACAAAAAAAGAATATAATTATATATTCTTTAACATATCACCTAAACTACCGTATTCTCTAAATCCTGCTCCATAGTATAAGTTATAAGCTTTTTCATTTATTGGTTCTAATCTTGCCTTTTTAAATTCCTTATCATAAAACTCATCAATTACTTTTTTATGTTTTAAAACATAGTTTAATAATTTAATACCAATATGATAACCTTTTTCTTGATAATCAGGATCAACAAATAATTGGTCAATATACAAAATACCAAATTGATCATGTACATAACAAGCACCAACTATTCTCTTCTTATCATAAGCTACAAATGCAAGCATTCTTCCGTTCATAATTTCATTAATATAAAACATTTCAAAGCAACCATTTTCCATACCGTATGCTTTACACCTTAAACTTGTTAAATCGCTAATTCTATTTTTAATATTACGTAATATTTTATAATTGATATCCATAAAAATAACCCCTTTAGCACACAAGGGGTTATTTTATTACATTTATAAAAATATGACAAATTAATGTTGGCATTTAGAGCAATAGTATGTTCCTCTACCATCCACTGTTATCTTTTTTATGATATTATGACATACCTTGCACTCTTCGCCTTTT
>CADBLZ010000045.1 GCA_902795675.1 uncultured Erysipelotrichaceae bacterium | reverse complement strand
TTTAACAGGAATGAAAGATGAATATCTAGAAGCAGGATTTAATGATTATTTAGCTAAACCAATTGATCGTAATGAATTAGAAAGAGTTATTAGAACTTATATTAGTAGTAAAGAAAGTAGTAGTGTTGGTGGTGAAAGCTCTGGTGCTGTTTCATCAGCATTAAATATTAGTTTACCTAAAGAAAAAGATATAAGTAGTAATAATATACCAAGTAATAATATGACTGGTAATGTAGTTAGTAATGCTAGTACAAATAACTATGCGGGTAAGAAAATATTAGTTGTTGATGATGACTCATTAAACATTAAAGTTATCAGTGGTTATTTAACTAATTTAAATGTTCAATTTGATACTTCTACTAGTGGTAGTGATGCTATAGCTAAAGTTATGGAAGGTAAGTATGATCTAATCTTAATGGATGATAAAATGCCAGAAATGGATGGACCAACTACTTTAGATAATCTTAGAACATTAGAAGGATTTGATACAAAAGTTATTCTTCTTACAGCATCTAGTGAAGATGAAGTTAGAGAAAAAATAGAGAGTCACAATTTTAATGGTTATTTAGGTAAACCATTAAAGAAAGACGATTTAATTGACGTACTTAATAGTAATCTATGATATAATGATTATAGGATGGTAATAATATGAAAGATGTTAATTTTTTAAAATCAAGAAATGTAGATGTAGATAAAGCATTAGAATTATTTGGAGATATGGATACTTATAATGAAACAATTAAAGAGTTCCAATCATCTTTACCTGAAAAAGTAGATTTTATTAAAAAATACTTTGAAGAAAAAGATATGCCAAATTATGCTATATATGTTCACTCATTAAAGAGTGATTGTAAATACTTTGGTTTCATGGATTTAGCTCAATTAGCTTATGATCATGAATTAAAGAGTAAAGCTAATGATTATGCATATGTTAGTGAACATTATGCAGAATTAATGAATAAAACTAATGAAATTAAAGCGTTAGTAGATGAATATTTAAGCGATGATGTTAGCGTTCCAGTTGAACCAACACCAACTCCTCAACCAGTAGAAGTTATGGAAGATGTTCCTACTGCACCTGTAACACCATCAGCAATTAATATGGCTGCTGAAGCATCTTCTACACCAATTGTAGATAATGATGTTAAATATATTATGGTTGCAGATGATTCTGAAGTTGTTAGATTATTTGTTAAAAAGATATTTAATGATGAATATGAAATACTATCTGCTAAAGATGGTGAAGAAGCTCTTAATTTATTAAAACAATATAGTTCTAATAGTATTAAAGCTTTATTGCTAGATTTAAATATGCCTAAAGTTGATGGTTTTGCAGTTCTAGATTATTTAAAAGAAAATAATTTATTTAATACAATACCTACAACTGTTATTAGTGGTGATTCTTCTAGTGATGCTATTAATAAAGCATTTACTTATCCAATTGTAGATATGTTAAATAAACCATTTAGTGAAGATAAGATTAAACAAGCTGTTTTAAAAACAATTAGTTTTGGATCATAAAAAAAGAGAACTTTTTAAAGTTCTTTTTTATTTTATTACAGGTTCTTGTCTAAAGTTTTGATTTGTATATTTATTAATAATACTTGTTTTAACTTTGGCGTATTTTTCAGATAATGGATAAGCTGATTTAGTATGACCGTTATTTACTTTCTTAATTAGCTTTTCAATATCTTTAACGTTGCTATTTAATTTACGATATTCTTTTTTGCCTATAGAAGACTGAATAGCTTCTTTTTCTTTGTTATTTAGATAATCTCTATCCATTTTTTCTTTTATATCTGGTTTAGCGTATAAAGGTCTGAATAGGTTAGTTAATAAATCGTTCTTCTTATGCACTTTTATGTGTTTAATAGTGTAATTAAGTTCAAATAGATCTGTATTACCTATATCTCTAATACTTTGAATTAAGTCTTCTTTTTGTAAATTAATATATATTTCATTTAGAATACCTTTATTCTTAATTAGTTTAGAATTAATGAAATCTATTATTTGTTCTGTATGTGTTTTATGATTATTACAATCGATAGTAATATTATATTTTAAAATACTATCTATAATGCGATCTCTATTTTCATCACCATATTTATTACAAAAAGCATATAAAGCTAGGGTTAAACTATTAAGGATTTCACCTTCATATTTGCCTGTTCTTTTTAAATTATCGTATATACTCTTGATGTATGTATTCTTTTTGATGTTAGTCATACTAAAATCCTCCCCACGTGATAGTTGTATATTAATTCAAAGTGTTATTTAATGCAAATTTACCTATCTATTTTTGATGTCAATTTGAGAGTAAATAAGAGGGTCAATAAATTGAATAAATAGTAATTAAGAATTATAATTAAAATAAGATGGGAAGGTCTTAGTATGGGGCTTAAAAGAATCGATGTTAGAAAACTTAGAAAAGTTGATGCTGAAGGTCGCATTATTGAAGATAGACGACATGGTAAAAAAGTTAAAACATCTAGACTTGTTGGAAGATTAGGTCTTCTAACAGGTGCTTTAATTGTGACTTCAGCTTGTGTCCCAAAAGAGTATAGTAGTAAAGCTGATAGTTTTAGAAATGAAGACTTAGTAAGACCAAACTACGAAGTAACTGTAGATAATAAAGTGTACTATGATGCTATTGATACAGCTAATTCTATTATAGGTGATATAAGTCATAATCAATCTTTATCTTCAGGTGAAAGTCATACTAAATATTTTTATAGTGATTATGATGGTTATGAATCTAAAAATACAGATAATGCAGATAGAAGACTTCAAGAAGGAGAGTATGTTACTGTTCCAGTAGATATATCAGATGATGAATATATAGAATTTATTACAGGAGCACATTTAAGTTATGATACAGATTATGCATATAGTGAATACTATATGATAGATGATGCTTTAAGTGTAGCTGATAGTTATGGATATGATCCTAATAATGAAGTTTATACTGATTTAATTTGCGATATAAATGAAATACCATCATCAACGATGATTTATAATGCAATATATCGTAATACTAATAGTTATTTAGCTAGTCATGGTAATTATTATAGATTAGATGATAAAGTACTTCATGAGATAGCAGATTATTTATATGAAGATATTTTTACTTATTATAATAAATTAAATAATCAAGATAAGAGAAGAATTTATTCAGCTATTAATGATTTAGTAGCAGTAGGTATTAATAGCGAAGATTATAGTGTTAATACTCTTAAAATGCCATATAACGCAAGAACAACAGATGATGGCATTATAATGCTTGATATGGATAGAATTAGTAAATTACCTGACAAAATATCAATGCAAAAGACTATTCAACATGAAATCTATCATATCTTTCAAAGAGAAGCACCAGATAATATTCAATACGATGCAACTTTTATAGGTGGATCATCATACTATGATGAATTATTAAGAGAAGGTAAAGTTAATAGCTTACATTGGAAGTTCTTATATGAAGGTAGTGCTGAACTACAAACAATGCACCAAAATAATGCGGTTGATCCTTTAGTATATAATGATATGGTTGGTTATGTTAGATCATTAGATTTAATTACGATGATA
Organism: uncultured Erysipelotrichaceae bacterium; assembly: GCA_902795675.1. Taxonomy (GTDB): domain Bacteria; phylum Bacillota_I; class Bacilli_A; order RF39; family UBA660; genus Coprovivens. The sequence continues at coordinate 14,718 of CADBLZ010000045.1, read as the reverse complement.
AGACCAGAATATGATTCTAGTGCTATGGAAGATACAACCCTAAGTTTAGATTCTAATAAGATATATGAAGTATTAGGTGCTAGAACGGAAGAAGAGAAAAGAGAAATTATTAAAATGCTTTATTCAATTGATTATATTCAAAGTGATAGAGTAGATTTTAATAATATATATAATGCTAATAATCCAGGTCGTAATGCAGAGAATGATAGAAAAGCTATTATAAGAGAAATGAAACAAGGTATTTGTATTACTTTAACTAAATACTTCTACAGGAATTTAGCAGAGAGAGTAGCTAATAATGATGTATCTTTACAAGATATATATTATTTAATAAATGTTTTTGAAGAAGACCTAAGTTCTCATACTGATTATGATAGTAGCGAGAAGTTTGCTTTTAATAAAGAATTTATGAGTTATTATGTTGAAGTTCAAGATGAATTCTTTAATATGATAGCAGATGATAATATGAGTTTTGATGATATTGTAAATGGTTTTAAAGAATACTCAATGGCTTTATCAACTAATAATGGTTTAGTTAGAAACTGTGAACTTAGTTGGCTTAATGATAAGGAAAAGAATTTCTTAAATGAAGATATTATGAGAAGAAATATGTGGGCATTTACAAGTAATATTAGAGATTTGTATAGTTCTTTGAGTAGTACTTATGGTAAGTAATTTTATGACAAATGATTTACAAAAAGTTTACTCTTAATAACAATTAAAATAGTAAGTATTGTATAATTAAATTGGTGATAAATGTGAAGATTATTGTTTCTGCTGGAGGTACAGGTGGACATATATATCCTGCTTTAGCAATTATTAATAAATTTAAAGAACATGAAAAAGATTTAGAAGTTTTATATATTGGAACTCATAATAGAATGGAAAAAGATATTATTCCTGAAAAGGGAATAGATTATGTGCCACTAGAAATATATGGTTTTTCTAAATCAGATATTCCAAGAGATATTAAAAATATCTTCTGTATTATTAAGGCTTATAATAAGTGTAAAAAAGTTATGGAAGAATTTAAACCAGATGTCGTTTTAGGTATTGGTGGATATGTAACTTATCCGGTTATTAAAGCTGCTCATAAGTTGGGTATTAAAACATTTATTCATGAACAAAATAGTCATCCAGGTAAAACTAATATTGCTTTACAATCTAAAGTTGATTTAATAGGTTGTTCATTTGAAGACTCTGTTAAGTTATTTACTAAACCAAAAGGTGAAGTGTTCTATTCTGGAAATCCTTGTGGTGAGAATGCTTTAGAAGTTGAAAAGATGGATAAGACTAAGTTTGGTTTTGATAAGAAGAAAAAGTTAATTGTTATAGTAGCAGGCTCTCTAGGTTCTGTTAGTGTTAATAAGAAGATGAAAGATTTCTTATATGATATTCCTAATGAAGATTATGAAGTACTTTATATAACAGGTAAGAATTATTATGATTCATTTATAGAAAATAGTAAGTTCCCTAAAAATGTTAAAGTATTACCTTATGTAGATGGTTTATCATCATTACTTAAAGATACTGATTTATTAATTACAAGAGCAGGAGCAACTACTATATCAGAAGTTTTATCGTTAGAACTTCCAAGTATTTTTATTCCTTCACCATATGTTGCTAATAATCATCAATATTATAATGCAATGGATATTAAGAATATTGGTGGAGCAGAAGTAATTGAAGAAAAAGATTTAAATAGTGAATCATTAAAGAAAGCTATTAATGATATATTAAATGATAAAGATAAATATAATGAAATGAAAAAGAATTTAGGTAAAATAGCTATTAATAATAGTAGTGAACTTATTTATGACAAGATTAAGGATATGATACAATGATAGATGAATTAAAAAAATATGGTGATTTAGAAGAACATGCTTCTACTAAGTTATTAAACACTTATAAAATAGGTGGATCTACTAGATATTTAATTGAACCTAATTCAATTCAAGATTTAGTAAGTATTTTAAAAATATTAAAAGAGAATAATATTAAATGGTTTATTTTAGGTAATGGATCAAATATTATTTTAAATAGTAGAGAATATGATGGAGCTTTTATTAAACTTAATAAACTTAATGGTTTAGAAGTTAATGGTAATAACATCTATGCTGAAGCTGGTGTTATGGTACCTAATTTAGTAAAAGTTGCTACTGATAATTCTCTTATGGGATTAGAATTTGCTGCTGGTATTCCAGGTACAGTAGGTGGTTCTGTTTATGGTAATGCTGGTGCTTATAATTCTTGTATAATGGATTATGTTCAAAGTGTAACTGTTATAGATGATGATTTAAATATAAAAGTTATTGAACATGAAGATATTAATTATAGCTATCGTATGACTGACTTTAAAAACAATAAGAAACAAATTATTGTTGCTGTTAAATTTACTTTAACAGAAGGCGAAAAAGAAAGAAGTATAGCGTTAATTAATGATCGTCGTAAGAGAAGACTTGAAAGTCAACCTTTAGAGTATCCTAGTGCTGGTTCTGTATTTAGAAATCCAGAAGGAGACTTTGCTGGAAGACTTGTTGAGATATGTGATTTAAAAGGTTATAAAATAGGTGGAGCAGAAGTTAGTGAAAAGCATGCTAATTTTATTGTTAATGCTGGTAATGCTACATCTGAAGATGTTTATAATTTAATACATTATGTACATGATACAGTTAAAGAAAAAACACATGTAGATTTATTATGTGAACAAGAGTTTATTGACTGGGAGTAACAAATGAAAGAAAAGAAAGAAATAAAAAGGAAAAAGAAATATAAAATTAAAGTAAAAGCTTTAATTAAACTAATAGTTTTCGTATTAGTTATTCTTTTTGTGTCTTTCTTTTTATTTAATATTCATATAAAGAATATTTATATTAATGGAACAACTTATGTTACTGATAATGAAATAATTAGTGCAGCTGGTATTAAGAATTATCCAAAATTATTTAAATTAAGTAAATCTAAAATGATAAAAGAAATTAAAAGAATACCACTTGTACAAGATGTTAAGATTAAACGTAATTTATTAGGTCATATTACGATTAATGTGACGGAATATAAAGTATTATTCTATTATGAGTATGATAAGAAATATGTTGCTAGTAATGGTGATATGTTAGCGATTGATAATGCTAAAGGTGTGCCAACACTAGTTAACTTTACACCAGATACTATCTTTGAAAAGTTAGTAGCTGGTTTAGATAAGATTGATTCTAATATAATTAGTATGATTAATGAAATTGAATATACACCTTATAGAGGTAGTGATGGAACAATCATTGATGATACTAGATTTACTTTAAAGATGAATGATCAAAATAGAATCATTATGAATACACTTAACATAAAGAGATTAAATGATTATAATAAGATCTATGCTTCTCTTGGAATGGACCAATTAAAAGGAACATTATACTTAGATACAATAACTGATGAAAACATTTATTTTGAATCTTATGAAGCTGAACAAAGAGAAGAACAAGAAAGAATGAGAAGGGAACAAGAAGAAAAGGAAGTAGAAAGTCATGAATAATGATGATTTATTTAGAAATGGTGATAAGGTTTTACAAGAAATAGAAGCAAAACTAGATTATACACCTAAAGTCTTATTGCAATGCTGTTGTGCGCCTTGTTCATCTTACTGTATAAAAGAATTAACTAATTATTTTGATTTATATTTATTATATTATAATCCTAATATTTCACCTGTTGAGGAGTATACAAAAAGAAAAAACGAATTAATTCGTTTTGTTAATGAGTTCCCTCATAAGAATAAAATAGAAATAATAGATTGTGATTATGATGGAGAAGAATTCTTTGATATGGCTAAAGGCATGGAAATGCTTAAAGAGGGCGGAGAAAGATGTTTTAAGTGTTATAACTTAAGACTTGAAAAAGCAGCTCAAATGGCCAAAGAAATGGGTATGGATTACTTCTGTACCACACTTACTTTAAGTCCTTTAAAAAGTAGTTATATTATTAATAAAATAGGTAATGATTTACAAAATAAATACCAAGTTAAATATTTATTCTCTGACTTTAAAAAAAGAAATGGTTACTTAGAAAGTATTAAGTTATCTAAAGAATATAATTTATATCGTCAAGATTATTGTGGATGTATTTATTCTAAAAGAGATAGAGATTTAAAGAAAAGAGAAAAAGAAGAACAATTAGAAATTGCATCATAAAAAAAGAAATACTTTAGTATTTCTTTTTTTTATTTAAAGAAGTTCTTAATATATTCATCATATGCAATATATTCTGGAGCATTTAAATTACTCTTAACAGATATATTACACATCTTACTAATTAAGTAATCAGTTAAGTATGGATTTCTTACTAAGATAGGCCCAATGATATATGTACCGATAAAGTTATTTTGGAAATAACCTTCAGTTTGTGTATCAGGATTTGAACCAGTACCTTTATCTAATAAAATGAATGGATGACTTGATTTAGTCATGATACTTGATCTATTTTGGAAACCAATTATTTTTTTATCAATTAAATTAGTTGAACCATATTGGTCACCAATAATACGATCTTTATTAAAATCTACTTTAACATCATAATCAAATAAACCTAAACCTTTATATTCATGATTGTAAATATTAATTGTTTTACCAAATAAATCAAGAGCATTACCAGTAACTAACATATATTTATTTGTTTCGATATATGTTCTTAAATCTCTTTTATATTTATGAATATCTTTAAGTGCTAGTAATTCATTTTCTTCTGTGCCCATACCGATATAAACAAAGTCATATTTGTTAAAATTGATTTGGTCATTAATAGATAATTTATCTAGTTCTACTTCAATACCATTTTCTTTTAGTCTTTCAACTAAGTATCTAATATTACCATTTTCACCATATAGATTAAGAAGGTCATAATATAAGTGAAGTATTTTAATTTTATTCATGTTGATCACCTTCTACTAATTTCTTTATGATAGCTGTCATATCAAAACAAACCATTGTATAAATATCACCTTTAGTTTGATTTAAGATAGTTTCTTTTAAATTATTTAAATCATTAACCATTATTATTTTATTACGAGGTATATTAGCTAGTTTTAAACGAGCCATTACATCGTATCTAAAACGACCAATAACGATTATCTTATCAATCTTATCATCATTTAATAATTCGAAATCAACATCATATAACCAAGATAAATCATTGTAGTGATATCTTCTTGATACGTTATCAAAACCTAAGATAACAGTTTTAGTGTTTTCTTTATTAGTAATATATTTTATTGATTGATAATATGATAAGTTATTTTCATTTTTAGATTCTAACATTGTTAAGTTACGATCATTAAGTTTATACATTTTGCCACGTTTAGATGGTGCTTTATCGACATTAAGAGATTCTCTTATTTTGGTGTCATCAAGACCTAATGATGAACATAATGCATAAGCTGCTACAGTGTAATATATAGCATATATTGCGTCATAGTTTAGGTAGACATTCTTACGATTGATTTTAATTTGATCTTTTTTGTAATTAACTTCATTTACTTCGAAATCAACTTTACCTCTTTCGAAGTCTTTGTTAGGACATTCATAATTACCAATATGACCATAGTGATAATAATTATATTTTAATTTACTGTGACAAATAGGACAGTAAGCATAATCTACTGAATCAGTAATTGGTGTACTATATGAATCGCTAAATTCTTTAACACCATAAGTTACAATCTTACCTTTATGTGAATACTTTAAACGACTTACTAAAGGATCATCAGCATTTAAGATGATTGTTTCATCACCTTTAATTGCTTTACAGATTTCTTCAAAAATAATATTTTGGTTACCGTTTCTTACTGGTTGATCACGAGTTATGTTAGTAATGATTAAGTGAGTCATTTTATTACCTTGGAAGATTAATTTTAAGTGTTTTTCATCACATTCAAGTAATAAGACGTCATGCATGAATTCACCCTTACGATTACAGTTATTTAGGACGTAAGAGATAACACCTAAAACACCATTTCCACCTTCAGCATTATAACCAACATCTAAACCATTATCTTCTAAGATATGTTTAATTAAGTTAACAGTTGAACCTTTACCAGAAGAACCGGTTACAGCAATAACATATTTAGGATATTTAATTCTTTCTAATATGTGATGTTGTTTTAATACATCATAGATAATGAAACCAGGATATTGAGTTGCATTATGATGCAATAAATGTAAAATTTTTGTCACTAATTTATTTATAAATACAAGTATACCTATCATATTTAACACCCACATAAATTATAACACATATAATTCGAAAAAATATAGTATAATACTCAGTAGGAGCGCGATAATTTATGCCAAAAATATTAATATACATTTCATTTCTTCCTTGGTTTTTATATTTTTTAGCAACGACTATTAATGCTTACAAAGATCTTAAAACTAATAAGTTTAATAAAAAGTGGTTAAAGAAGAATTTTTTAAAAGTCTTTCATTTCGATAATTTAATACTTTTAGGTATTTTTATATTCTTTTCTGTTTATTATGGTAAGAGTGGTCAAGTATGGCTTGCTGAAGTGTTACTTTTTGGTTTTATTAATCTATATTTGTTCTTTAATTATTTTTATTACGATAAGAATAAAAGTAAAGCAAAATTAGTACCAACTGATTTAAGTCCTATTTTAATATTAATTATTATAGCTTTAATACCAATAATTAGATATGGTGGAACAAAGAATTATATAATTGCTTATTATTTATTATTTGGTTTATCATTCTTTAATTATTTAACAGTTATAATCGCTAACTTTATTAATAAGTTAGTTGTAAAGTTAATATGTTATGGCAAGAATAAATAATTATAATGTTGAAAAGATAATTGATGAACTTAATAATAAAGGACATTCTAAGTTTATTAATAATTTAGAATTAATGGAAATAAAAGGTAAATTACATAAGAATGAGTATAAGATTTATAGTCCTTTAGAAGAAAGCAGTAAGTTAATTCTATATAAAGATGAGTTACCTAATATAATCCTTTTAAAAATTAATAGTAAAGTTAAACTAAGACATCAAGATATTATGGGTACAATTTATAGTTTAGGGGTAAAAGAAGATACTTTTGGGGACATTTTTAAGATTGATGATACATTCTATTTCTTTTGTTTAGAAGAACTAAAAGATTATTTTAAATATAATTTAAATAGTATTAAAAATAATAGTGTAGTACTAGAAGAAGTAGATTTAAGTATTAAAGATTTATATGCGCCTGAATTTGAAGAAATTAAGTTAATTGTTAGTTCGCTTAGAATAGATAATGTGATATCTACTTTAATCAATCGTAGTAGAGGAAATATAGAGGATTTAATTAATAATAAAGATATTAATTTAAACTATAGTACAGAGTTTAAAATGACTCGTTTATTAAGCCCTGGAGACATATTTTCAGTTAGAAGATATGGTAAATATAAGTTTAAAGAAATAGTTACTGAAACAAAGAAGAATAAACTAGTAATAATTATTCAGAAATATTTATAATTGCACTTGTAAAAAGTGCTTTTTTTTGTTACAATATCTTCGGCTTTAAAAAGCAAATAGACATGCCCGTGGATATGAGGTACGAGTGCCGGAGAGGTGTATCTTATAGTTGAGACGGACAGATGTTAGAACGAAGGAGGGACTTTTTATGGCAGTAGTTTCTATAAATAATTTATTAGAAGCTGGAGTTCATTTTGGACACCAAACTAAAAGATGGAATCCAAAAATGAAAGAATACATCTATACTACAAGAGATGATATTCATATTATCGATCTACAAAAAACTGTAGAAAAAATTGAAGAAGCTTACCAAGTGGTAAACGAAATCGCTAAGAATGGTGGTACTTTCTTATTTGTTGGTACTAAAAAACAAGCTCAAGAAGCAACAGTAGAAGTTGCTACTAGAACTAATTCATTCTATGTAACTGAAAGATGGTTAGGTGGAACACTTACTAATTTCCGTACTATCCGTGGAAGAGTTAAGAGAATGATGGACATCGAAAAGATGGCTGAAGATGGTACTTTTGAAGTATTACCTAAAAAAGAAGTTGTTGGTCTTAAGAAAGAACACGATAAACTAGAAAAATTACTAGGTGGTATTCGTGAAATGGTTAAGACACCAGAAGCAATGATCATTGTTGATCCTAAGAAGGAATTCAATGCTATTAGAGAAGCTAGAAAATTAAATATTCCTGTATTTGGTATTGTTGATACTAACTGTGATCCTGATGATGTTGACTATGTTATTCCTGGTAACGATGATGCTGTACGTTCAGTAAAAATCGTTTTAGGTGTTTTAGGAAACGCTATTGCTGAAGCTCGTAACTTAGAAATCGTTGATTATGTTACAGAAGATGAAACAGCTAAAGCTCCTAAAAAAGAAGCTAAAGAAGAAAAGAAACCAGCTGAAGAAACTAAAGTAGAAAAAGAAGTTAAAGAAGAAAAAGTTGAAGAAGAAGTTAAAGAAACTGAAGATTTATCTTCTAAAACATTAACTGAATTAAAAGCTTCAGCTAAAGAAGCAGGTATTAAAGGTTATTCAAAAATGAATAAAGACGATTTAATCGCAGCTTTAAGTGAATAATTTTTGACATATAAATTTTTTTAGGAAAGAAGGGTTATATAAATGATAACTGCAAGTTTAGTTAAAGACTTACGTGAACAAACTGGCGCTGGCATGATGGATTGTAAAAAAGCTCTTACTGAATCTAATGGCGACCTTGATAAAGCTATTGATTGGTTAAGAGAAAAAGGTATTGCTAAATCAGCAAAGAAAGCATCTAGAATTGCTGCTGAAGGTTTAGCTAACGTATTTATTAATGGCAATAAAGCTGTTTTAGTTGAAATTAATACTGAAACTGACTTTGCTAGTAAGAATGAAGAATTCAAGAGTCTTCTTGAAACAGTTGGTAATACTGTAGTTAATAGCTCAGCTACTACTGTTGAAGAAGCATTAGAACTACCATGTGAAGGTGGAACAATTAAAGATTTAGTTGTTGCTAAAACTGCTAAGATTGGTGAAAAATTAGATTTCCGTAGATTAGCTGTAGTTGAAAAAACTGATTCTCAAGTATTTGGTTCTTATTTACATATGGGTGGAAAAATTGCTGTTGTTACAGTAATTGAAGGTGCTAATGAAGAAGTTGCTAAAGATGTAGCAATGCAAGCAGCTGCTATGAAACCTAAATATGTATTCAGAGAAGATGTTCCTGCTGAAGAAATCGAACATGAAAAAGAAGTACTTAAGGAAGAAGCTATTCAAGAAGGTAAACCTGCTGATATAGCTGCTAAAATGGTAGAAGGTAGAATTAACAAATTCTTTAAAGAAATTTGTTTAGCTGAACAAGACTTTATTAAAGATGGCGACATCGATGTTACTAAGTATGTAACTAACAATGGTGGAAAACTTATTGGTATGACTCGTTTTGCAGTTGGTGAAGGCGTTGAAAAACGTGAAGAAAACTTTGCTGACGAAGTTATGGCACAAGTTAATGGTAATTAATAAAAGAATGCTTTAAGCATTCTTTTTTTTATTTCTTTATTTATAAAAATAGTGTATAATGAATTAAGAATAGGTGGATGGCAAGTGGAAAATGAAATGATGAATAATCTAGTTTTATTATATAAACCAGTTGTAACTTATTATGGTGAATGGGAACTAGGTAACGATTTAAGTAAGATTGCAATTATAAATTCTAAGGGTAAGAATTTATACGATGAGTTTATTAATAGATATTATTATACTCCACTAAATGTTATCCTTAAGGATGAAGAATTAACGAAATCTTTTAAGTGTGGTATTACTAGTAGACTTAAAAATGGTATTAGATCTTTATTCTTCTCTAAAAGAGCTTTTTTAAGAAGTGTTATAGCTAATGTAGACGATATTATTGATCAAGATGGTGAAGAAGCTTATAAAGAGATTAAAAGAGCTATAAGAGAGAAAAAAGATGTATATCGTGATGTCTTTAATATTGGTGAAGAATCAGCTTATTATGAAGATGTTAAAGATGAATATGTTAATAGTGAATTAGATTTAACTTTTGAAGAATTTGTTCTTTTATGTAAGAAGAAATATACAAAATTATTAAGTGGATATAATGCGGTATTAGATTTATTAAATAAATCAATTAATATTGAAAAGTTCATAGAATGCTTTGATATTAATAAATTGTACTTATATTCTGTATATGGTATTTTACAAGATAATATTAAGTATAAAGAATTATATGGTAAGTTAGATTATAATATTAGAGAAGTTGAATCTTACATTGAATTAGTTAACAAAGTAAGAGAAAAAGATAATTTCTATAATAGTTATATTAGTTTAAATAGAGAAGTTGAAGATGAAATCTATACTGTAGATGATTTAGTAAAGGATTTTAATAAATTGAATAAAGAGTAGTTTATACTCTTTTTTTTTGGTATAATGGAATGTAGGTGATAAGAATGGAAAAAGAAAAAGAGGTTATAAAAAAGAAAACTAATTCAAAAAAAATAACTAAAGAAGAAAAAGAAAAAATGCTTGAAGAAACAACTGGTTTAACAAAAGAAGAATTAGAAGAACTTAAAACTGAAGTAGAAAACCATTCTAAAAAGAAAACTAATAAGAAAGTAACGAAGAAAGAAAAGAGTTCTAAAAAGGTTACAAAGAAATCAGAAGCAAAGGAAGAACCTAAGAAATCTGAAGTTAAAGAAGAACCTAAAAAAGTTGAAGAAAAGAAAGTAGTTACTAAAAAAGCTAATAAAGCAGATGATGAAGATGATATTTATCTAACTCAATCATTTGCACCAATGATTAAAAAGAATAATACAAGAAGACTTATTGCTAAGATTCTTATTACAATTGGTATTATTGGTATTGTTATCTACTTAGGTTTTATTGCTTATAAAAAGGTTTATTCTTTATATTTATCTAAACAACCTGAGGCAGTGTTTGAAAGAACTTTAAATAAACTTGAAGATGATTTAGAAAAGTATTATTTAAGTGATGAATTATTAGATAATTTTAAACTTAATGTTACTTTAGATACTAATTATAGTAAGTATAAAGATTATAGCGGTAACTATGTGTTTAATTATGTTAATAAAGGTAATAATAGTTATTTAGCTTACCAAGTAGATGCTGATCATAAGCTAAACTTATTTAATATTAATGATAATCAATATTTAAATTTTTCAACATTTAAAGATCATATTAATATTTCAGATGATCTAGATATCTTAAAGATTAATAAGTATTTAGCTGGTAGTTATAATATCTCTTACTACATTAAGAAGAATGTTAGCGTTATTAAAGATTTAATTCATGAAGAAAATTTAAGTAAGGAAAATACTAATATTAAAATTGGTAACGAAAATGTTGAAGTAGTTAAATATACTTATGAATTAGACAAAAATGAATACGAGGGCGTTCTAAAAGAATATAAGAAACAAGTTCGTGATGAAAATGTTATTGAACTAATTAATGATTATATTGATTTATATGGTAGAGATGTTGAATCACTTAAATTAAATATCTATACTGATAAAGAATTAAAGTCTTCATTTGTTGGTTTAGATGTTGAAGTTAATGGATTTAGAAAGTTCTATTATTATCAAAATGATGATACTTATGATGTTTATTATAATTATGAACTAGTTGGTACAAAAGATAATATGATTATTAAAAATGGTGAAGATAAAATAGGTAGTATTAAGTTTAATACTTTTGAAGATGATGAAATAGATCTTGATTATGAGGTTACTAATGATGGTGAAGATTATGAAGGAACTATTAAAGTTTTAAAAGAGCAAAACAAGGTAGATGTATCTTTTAAAGCTGAGAGTGGAGATAAGTACTTTGAATTAGATGCTTTAATCATGAAAAATAATATTACTATTCCAGACTTTGTTGTTAGTAGTATTAATGAATATGATGAAGATAAGTTTAATAAAGAATATGATTCATTTACTAAAAATATAAAGAATACTGAACTTCTTGAATATATTTTTGATAAATAATAAAGGATTATTAAATTAGTATTACGTATTAATATAATGAGGAGAGATTGAAATGATATTAGAAGTAAAAAATCTTAGTAAATCATTTGGTGGAAGAGAAATACTTAAAGATGTATCATTTAGTTTAGATAAAGGCGATATTCTTGGCTTTATAGGACCTAATGGTGCTGGTAAATCGACTACTATTAAATGTATTCTAGGATTAAATAGTTTAACTAAAGGAACTGTCTTAATTGATGGTCACGATATTACTAAAGAGTTTAGTAAGGCAATGGTTAAGGTAGGTGCTATTGTTGAAAATCCAGATTTATATATGTATTTATCTGGTAAACAAAATTTACGTTTAATTGCTAACTACTATGATGGCATTAACGGAAAGAAGATTGAAGACGTTATTAAGTTAGTTGGTCTTGAAAACAGAATTAATGATAAAGTTAGTAAGTATTCACTAGGTATGAAACAAAGACTTGGCATTGCTGCTGCTTTACTTAATGATCCGGATTTACTTATCTTAGATGAACCAACTAATGGTCTTGATCCAGAAGGTATTAGAGACTTAAGAAACTTACTAAAGAAGTTAGCTAAGGATAAGAATATTGGTATTCTTATTTCAAGTCATAATCTAGCTGAATTAGAGTCTTTCTGTTCATCTTATTGTATTATTCAAAATGGTAAGATTATTTCTCAAACAACTGCTAAAGACCTTAAGAAAGATGATGATTCTGTTTATACAATTATGTTAGATAAAACAAGAGGAGTTAAGAAAGCTTTAGGTATTGAAGTTGATGTTGTATCTGATGATGAAATACGTATTCACGCTCAAAAAGAAGAAATACCTGATATTATTTCTACTTTAGTTAAGAATGAATTTAGAATTTACTCTGTTACAGAGGATGAGCTATCTCTTGAAGATGCCTTCTTAAAGAAGACAGGAGGTAATAAAATTGATTAAGTTAATTTATAATGAATTATATAAAATATTTCATAAAAAAGTTTTCTATATAATGCTTATTATTTCTTTTGCATTAATTCTTGGTGAAGGTTACTTAGCTAAGTTTATTAAAAATAATATGACTGAAAGTACTTGGTTACTTGAAGATAGAATTGAAAATGTAGATAAAACTACTAATGAAGGTCAAACTGAATTTGCTGATGCAAGTGCTCAACTTGAGGTTATGAAGTTATGTGAAAAAGAAGGTACTTATAGTCTTAAGTGTGCAGTTGCAAATGATCCTGAAGCAATGAATCCTTTAACTCAATACTATTTATTAGTAGCTCAAGATAAAGGTGACTCTGAAGAAGCTCAAAAAGCTAGAGATGAATTTGATGAAGTATTAAAGAAATATGATGGTAAAGATTTTAAAGATTTCTACGGCGATAGAGCTAAAGTTATTAAAGAAGAAATCGAAGAAGCTGAACAAATGAAAGCAGCTATAGAATTAGCTGTTAAGAGTGGTACAGCATTACCAAAAGAAATTTCTGAAATCGATCTTAGTGAAAACGATATAGAGCAAATGAAAAAAGATTATAATAATACTCTTGAAACTCTAAGAATGACTCTTGAAGGTTATGAATACCTAAGAGATGTTAATAAGGGTAATAATGAAACTAATGGTATTATTGCTTATTATGCTGCTGCATATAATACTTATAAAGATTTTGATCCAGATGACAGCGCTTATAAAGATAATGACAGTTTAACAACTAAGAGAAACGCTGAAAAAGAGTACTATACATATAAGTATATGATTGATAATAGAATAGTTTATAACGATGTTAGAGCAAATAGAGATCAAATGATTCTTCCTTCATTATCTGCAATGAATGGTTTCGTTTTAATCTTTGCTATTTTGTTAGTTGCTGGTATTATTTGTGATGAATTCAATAAAGGTACTATTAAACAGCTATTAATTAAACCTTTCGAAAGAAGTAAAATTCTAACTAGTAAGATTATTGCTTGTACATTAGTAATACTATTATTTAATTTACTATATTATGGTGTTGTTTATGTAGCCGCATCTATTCCATTTGGATTTAACGTTGACAGTGTTTTATATTATTCATTTAATACGCATTCAGTAGGTGAAATGAACTTATTGGTTTATATGTTTATTAATACAATTTGTTTAATACCTCAATTATTATTCTATACTGCATTATGCTTATTATTTGGTGTATTATTTACAAATTTAGCAATATCATTTATTGGTGGTTTTGCCGTTTACTAATTTGCACCATTATTCAGTACATTTGTTGGAGCAGGATTCAATACTAAGATTTGGATTAGTTATATTCCAATCTTCTGTTTCAACTTTAATGAATTCTTATTTGGTGGAAATTCACGTATGTTAGGCCAAACATTCTGGACTAATATTGCATCTGTTGGTCTTTCAACAGCAGTAATGATTACGATTGTTTATATTATCTTTAAACGTAAAGATATTAAAAACCAATAAAAATAAAAAGGATTTAACAATCCTTTTTTTTATGTTATGATATTAATAATAGAGAAGGAGTTGGTGAAGATGGGTTTATTCGGTATCGTAGATGAAGAAGCTGAAAAGAAGAATAATGAGAAAGCTCCTAGTAATTCATCTGATAATAAGTTCTTTACTGCTTTAAGTAGTGAACCAGAAGAACCTCAGGCAGCTCCTGCAATGAACATGCTTCAAAATGAAGAGGTTAGTCAACCTTCTGT
>CADBLZ010000044.1 GCA_902795675.1 uncultured Erysipelotrichaceae bacterium | reverse complement strand
TAAATCTTCTTTTTTAGGATCTCCTGTAATTCTATTAATAACAATCTTAGGATCCAATAACTCTAATTGATTAATAACAATATCAATATATTCATCCTTAGTTAAAACATGAAATGGTTTATCTTTATACATATCAGCTAAATCAGTATCTTTAATAATATGTAACATATGAATCTTAATACCATCAATACCTAACTCATTTAAATGTTTAACTGTTTCTAACATATCTTCTTTTGTTTCATATGGTAAACCATTAATTATATGTACAACAGTCTTAATATTTCTTTTCTTTAATTCCTTTATACATTTATCAAAACAAGCTAAATCATGACCTCTATTAATAAGTTTCAAAGTATCTTCATGAATTGATTGTAAATCAATCTCGATTGTTAAATCAGTTCTCTTATTTAACTCTTCTAAATAATCATAACACTCATCTGTAATAGCATCACGTCTTGTAGCTATATTTAAACCAATAACATTAGGTATTTGTAATACCTGTTCATATTTATCCTTTAAAACATCTAAAGGGGCATAAGTGTTTGTATTTGCTTGAAAATAACCTATATAGTAAGCATCATTCCACTTATTCTTCATAATCTTTAAAACATCATAGAATTGTGTTTCTAAATCATCTTCCTTATTACCAGCAAAATCACCAGAACCTAATCTAGAACAAAAAATACAACCTTGACCATCAACTTTATTTGGACAACTAAAACCAGCATTAAGAGCAACCTTAAAAACCTTCTTACCATACTTATTCTTATAATAATAATTTAACGTATGATATCTTTTATTATCTAAAGTATATTTAAACATATCTTTCACCGAACTTATTATACCATTAATTTATTTTTATAAATAATAAAGTATGTTATAATAATAAATAATAGGAAGGGTGTTAACATGAGTATTTTAGGAGATCAATTCAGAGCCGATTATGTCCACGCTAAAAGTAAACCACAAGCTATCTTTAAAGGTCAATTCTATAGAATAACTGTCCTATCTGACTTATTAGTAAGACTAGAATTTAGTGAAGAAGGTTACTTTGAAGATAGACAAACAGAATTTGCTAAATTTAGGGACTTCCCAGTTCCACAAATGAAAGTAGATCAAAATGAAAGAGTTCTAGATATCACTACTAAATACTTTAACCTAAGATATGTTAAAGAAAAATCATTTACAGGTGATAGATTTGCTCCTAATGCTAACTTCCATATAAAATTACTAGATACAAACAAAGAATGGTACTTCGGTCATCCTGAAGCTCGTAACATGTATGGTATAGATGCTAATATTGATACAACGGAAGATCCATTTATTGATAAAGAAGAAGCTAATAACTTCAAAAAAACAAAAGCTAAAATAGAAGAATTCTTCTATAAACCAAAAGGTTTATATAGTGAAGATGGTTTCGTTTCATTTGATGACTCTAAATCAAACTTCATCGGACCAGAAGGTGAAATAATCTTTAATGATCATAATCGTATAGATACATATGTCTTCCTATATAACAAAGACTTTGGTAACTGTTTACAAAGTTACTACATGTTAACAGGAATGCCTCCAATGATACCTCGTTATGCTTTAGGTATCTGGTGGAATAAAAATGAATACTATTACTTTAATGATATTCAAAAACTAGTAAATGACTTTGATCGTTATGAAATACCTCTAAGTGTCTTATTACTAGGTGATAACTGGCACTTAAAAGATAAAAATAACTTAAAAAGATTTAACTCAGGTTTTACATTTAATAGAGAACTATTCTTTAAACCTAGTGATTTAACTAAATACTTACATGATAGAGGTGTAAAACTAGGTTTAAGTATCGACCCATCTGAAGGTATCCATCCACATGAACCTCGTTATGATGATATTGCTAAAGCAATTGGTTCAGGTGATAAACAAACAATACCATTTAATGTTTACGATAAAACATTAATGGGTGCATATCTTGAATACTTAATTGATACACTAGACAATATAGGTGTTGATTTCTATTGGATTAACTATCGTAATCTAAAAGATAAAGCTACTAATAACGCTTTAAACTACTTACATTTTAATAACTTCTATAAAAATAAAGATAAGAGACCAATGATATTAGGAAGAGCATCTACATATGCTCCTCATAGATATCCGGTTCACTATAGTGGTGAAACAAAGGTTGACTGGCGTACATTAGATGAATTACCAAAATTTAACAGTACAGCATCTAACTTAGGTATCTCATGGTGGAGTCATGATATTGGTGGCTATAAAGATGGAGTTGAAGAATCAGAATTATATGCTCGTTATGTTCAATTAGGAACATTCTCACCAATCTTTAGATTTAGTGCTAAATATGGTCATTACTATAAAAGAGAACCATGGAAATGGGATATTAAAACATTTAACATAGTTAGAGACTATTGTAACTTAAGACAAAGACTAATCCCATACATTTATAGTGAAGCTTACAAATATCACAAAGTAGGTTTGCCATTAATTCAACCTCTATATTACCAATATCCAGAAATAATTGATGAAGTTGATTATAAGAATGAATACTACTTTGGTACAGAATTATTTGTATCACCAATAACAAAACCTAAAAACCAAGTCATGAATAGAGCTAAAGAAAATATCTTCTTACCAGAAGGTACATGGTATGACTTTAAAACAGGTAAAAAATTCTTAGGTAATAGAAGATACGTAACCTTCTTTAAAGATGAAGACTATCCAGTCTTTGCTAAAAATGGTTCTATTATTTGTTTAGCTGATTTAGAAGATAACAAGAATGATACATCAGCACCAACAAGTATGGAAATACATGTCTTCCCAGGTAAATCTAATTCATACAACCTATACGAAGATGATGGTTATACATCATTATATCAAGATGGTTATTACTTAATAACAAGAATTGATTATAACTACTTATCTAATAACTATACCTTAATCATAAGACCTATAGAAGGTAAAACAGGTATCATACCAGCTAATAGAAACTATCGCGTAAGATTTAGAAATACAAGAGAAGCTCAAGCTGTTGAAGCTTATCTAGATAACCAACAAGTACAATGTAAATCATATGTTGATAACACTGATTTCGTTGTTGAAGTAGAAAAAGTATCAACCTCTCACCAATTAACAATTAATTGTAAGGGTAAAGATATTGAAATAGATGCTACACGTGTTATCAATGAAGATATCGATTCAATCATTAGTGACTTACAAATCAAAACTAATCTAAAAGAAATGATCGGTAATATCATGTTTAGTGAATCAACTAATGATAAGAAGAGAGTAGAAATAAGAAAACTTGGTAAAATAGGTTTATCAAGAGAATACATTAGAATGTTTGATGACTTATTAGGTGAAGTATCACAAGTACCAAAAAAATAATAAATACTTGAAAAAATACAAAAATAATTTATAATATACTTATTAAGCGTTGAAAAAAGAGTAGTAATATTTAAACTTATCAAAGAGAGTTAGTGGTTGGTGTAAACTAACATAAGTACAATATGAACTTGCTTTTGGAGCTACTAGGGTAATTCCTTTATCAATTATTAGAGTATAAACTAAGGTGGTACCACGACTAATTCGTCCTTATGATGAATTAGTCTTTTTTTATATTTAAAAGGAGTGATATAAATGTTATTTGAAATAATCTTTTTCATAATAGTATTTACAGTAGCATACTTATTCTTCTCATATATCTTTAATGATATGTTAAAAAAAGAAAAGTATACTAAAATAACAGAACTGAAATTCTTAACTAATCATTTCAAACTCGATAAGAAAAAATGTAACTATAAAGAACTACTGAATGGTTGTGCTATTATAAATGCATTTATAATTGGTTTCACAGTAGCATTAGTTGATTACATTAATATCTATTTTGTTTTCAAACTATCACTCGCAGTCATTATAATAGTGGTACTATTAATCTCTTTATACATGATATATGGAAAATACTTAAACAAGAAATGGGGAAATAAAGATGGAATATAATTTTAAAGAAATAGAACAAAAATGGCAAAAATATTGGGAAGATAACCAAACATTCAAAACTGACGTATGGGATTTTTCTAAACCTAAATTCTACGCTCTAGATATGTTCCCATATCCAAGTGGTGTAGGTTTACATGTTGGTCATCCAGAAGGATATACAGCATCTGATATCGTATCTCGTATGAAAAGAATGCAAGGTTACAACGTTCTTCACCCAATGGGTTACGATTCATTTGGTTTACCAGCAGAACAATATGCTATCCAAACAGGTAATCACCCAAGTGAATTTACAAACAAAAATATTGAATACTTTACTAAACAATTAAAAAGTATTGGTTTTGATTTTGACTGGAGTAGAATGATTTCTACAGCAGATCCAAAATACTACAAATGGACACAATGGATTTTCAAACAATTATATAATGATGGTTATGCTAAATACGTTGATATGCCAGTTAACTGGTGTGAAGAATTAGGTACAGTTCTTTCTAATGATGAAGTAATTGATGGTAAATC
>CADBLZ010000043.1 GCA_902795675.1 uncultured Erysipelotrichaceae bacterium | reverse complement strand
CAACTCTATTTGGAGCTGGTGCACTAGATGGTGCAGCAGCATCTTGAACAACTGGTTTTGGTTCATCTTTAACTGCTTTAGCGTCATCTATAACAACTTTTTTAACTACAGTGTCATCTTGTTGGGCTTGTTTTTTTTTATCCATTTCGTTTTCTAATAACATGTTTAGATGAACAGATAAGTAATTTGTTGGAGCTGTTCTAAGAGCTAAAATCTTATAGATTTCTAACTTCTCTTCTGGAGTAGTTGTTGGTTCATATAACATTTCAGTTAATTCTTGAGATTCTTTAACAACTCTTTTAAATAGTTTTTCAGCTGTTTCAAGATCTTGAATTGCATCAACATTACCAATGTAACTTAAGTCATAATATTTATCAAACTTAGGTAAGAATGCTAATTCAAATGCTTTTTGAACTTCTGGATTAACATTATATCTTGGTTGAGCTTTTTTAGGTTCATCTTGTTGAGCTGGTTGCTTTTTAATTTGAGCTTCTAATTTCATTTTATTAGCTTGATGATATGCTTTTAGTTTATAGATTTCTTGACGTTTAACATCATCAGCTGCATCAAACATGTTATCTAACGCAACAATTATTCTATCTTCAACAGCGATAGCATCTTCAACTGAATTTCCGTTAATTGCTTTTGGTAAAGCATAGAATGAAGATAATGATGGATCAACATGGAATTGATATGTCTTCATATCTTCTGGAGAAATGTTAATTGATGCTTGTTTTTGATTCATTTGATAATATGCTCTTTCAATTACTCTACGAGCTTCTTTTACTTCAGCATAATATTTTTGATTATCATCAATTAGTTTGTCAGCAATTTCAGAAACTTTTGGATTATTATAGAATACTTTTTTAATGTATAGAGCTTTGATGTTTTCTTCTATTCTCTTTTCTTCTTGCTTTATTTCTCCGTATGTATTATCAAGTTCAATCATATCATTTGGATTATATTGTGGTTCTGGATAATGTTCAGGAACTCTATATCCAGCAAATTCTTTTTCAAGATTAACGCCTTGAGGACCGCCAGTAGAAGGATTTGGTTGTGGACCACCACTTTGTGTTGGACCATTTTGTGTTGGACCATTTTGAGTATCTTCTGCTTGTGGTTCAGGGTTCTTTAAGAATTTTTTATACTCTTTATATGATTTATTATGTTCTTCGATATAAGCATTGATTGAATCTAATTCAGCTTTTAAATCTTGAGGAACATTTTTACTATTGAAACGTTGAATTTTCTTTTCTACTTCAATTTTTTGTTCTTTAGCTACAGCAACAAGTTCAGATAAGCAAGATTGAATATAAGCTGAATCTTCTTTTTTATCTAAACCATTAGCTTTTAAGAATGCTTCAAAATCAAAGTGTTTAGGAACAGTAGTGTTTCTAGTAACACCGATTGTTTTTCCACCTTTAACAACAGTAATTGAATTACCATTGAATTTTAAGCCTTCAGGCATTTTAACTTTTTTATTGATACCAGTTCCCATATCATAAATTACTTTATTAGTTTCAGGATCAATATAGAAGATGATGTTACTGCTTCTATTACTACTTACTGAGTTAATAGCTCTTAATATTTCTTGAACAGTCTTCTTAGAATAATCTATCTCATCTTCGTTTTCGTCTTCTTTTGCTTTCTTTTCTGCTTCTAAAACTGATTTATGTAATTCAATAGCTTTCTTTAAATCGCTTTGGTAAGCTAAAGTACTACTAATTTCAGCTTCCATCTTTTTAATATTATCTGGATTTTTAGCTTTAGAGATAGCTTCTTTTAATTGAGCAATTCTATCAGCAGAATTTATTAATAAAGCTTCTAATTCTTGCATTGTTAATTCAGGATCAGATAGTTTGTTTACTTTTCTGAATTCAACTAAGTTGAATGTTTTAGGACGAGTGTCTCTATATAGTAATTCAAACTTAGAACCTTTAACTGATAACATATTTGTTTCTTCGTCAAAATCATATCCTTCTGGAACAGATAGATATGTATCATTAGCAGAATCAACAACTATTCTTTTGTTATTTGTTGGGTCAACCATGAAAACAATTTTTTGATCTCTATTTTGAGATAATCTGTTTAATTCTTCTACAACGCTTTGAATTTTACTTCTACTATATTTATTTAAGAATGATTTAGCATTAAATTGTCTAGTATTAGTTGATTTAAATTTAGGTTTAATGAGTTCATATATTTTCTTTGGTAAGCTTTTAAACGTTGTATTTTTTTCTTTATTTATTACTGTTGCCATAATAAACCTCCTAGTTCATTAAATTCTGAATGAATGACGAAACCTTTTGTTTATCATAAGGATTATCGATGTCTACTAAGATATCATATCCTTCTTCGTCTTGTTCTACATATGAAGATAAAATATCGACAGTACCATTTTCATTTTCTAAAGAATAAATAGCATATTCTTTACCATCGATATCAACAATAGATAATAGTTCTGCTTGAACTATTTCGCCTGTTTCTATTTGTACGTCAAATTTTTGATTTTCTTCTTCCATACAATACCCTCCATATTCTCATATTATATTATATCATAAACATTATAAAATTGTACCATTATCTTTATCAAATACGATTTTACTATTAGCCATGTTTTTATACTTAGCATGTGTTTCTTTTATGTCATCTTGTTCGAATAGGATTAGTTCTATTCCTTCCCATACAGTGAATGATGCAATAAAAGATAAGATTTCACTAAATACTACTTCATTTTCCATTAATAATTCTAAAGTAAATAGAATTACAAAGGCAATAACACCAACGATTGTGAAAGCCTTACTTTTAGCTTTGTTTGCTTCTAGTTCACTAGTAATGTTTATTTCTTTTAATTTGTAGTATTTATGAATAGATTCAGCAATCATTTCTTTTTCTCTTTTAGTTAGATTGATTGTTTGAATATTAAGTGTTATGTCATATTCAATTGGTATGTAATCAATTTGATTACTTAAAAAGTGGATAAAAGCAGGATTTAATCCTAAGTTATCTTTAACACTATATTCTGATAAGATATCATATACTGAATCAGCTTTAAGAGAGATGATAACATCATTATCTCTTAAATCTAAATTAGTAAACTCTTTATAATCATCAAATTTTTGTTGTTGATACTTTTTTAATTTATCATCACTATTTGTTTGTTTTTTCATAATATTTTCTCTCTTGTAATACTTGAGCTATTTGGTCTAGTTCAGAATCATCATATTCATCATCATCGTAGTTATCAATCATGTATAGTAATTCTTCTGTACTACCAGCTTTATTTATGTCTATATTGTGTCTAGATAATACGTTAACTTGTTCATCTGTAAGAAGCAAACCATTCTTACGAGCTTTTAACATTTTTTCGCCAATATTATCTACACCGGAAATTTTTTCTAATTCTTTATCATCCATAATACTCACCTATTTTAAGTATAGCATAATATAAAGAAAAAATGCTATTTTTCTAAATAAAAAATAGCATATGCAAGACCAATTTTTCCATAGTTATATGTAAGTCCACCTTGTTGGTAAGCAATATAAGGTGGTCTTATTGGACCATCACAAGATAATTCGATTGATGAGCCTTGAGTAAAGGCGCCGGCTGCCATGATTACTTTATCTTTATATCCTGGCATATCCCAAGGTTCAGGTAGTGCATTGGAATCAATTGGTGAACCAGATTGAATACCTTGAACATATTTGATTAGTTTATCAGGATCTTCAAAGATAATGTTTTGAACGATGTCTGCGCGTTTTTCGTTACATTTAGGTTCTACTTTATAACCTAAATCTTCTAATGCTTTAGCTGTTAAGATAGCTGTCTTTAGAGCGCTTGCTACAACAGATGGAGCAAAGAAGATTCCTTGTAATAATGATTTATTAACACCTTCAGTAGGGCCTACTTCTCTTCCTTCACCTGGAAGTGTAAGTCTTTCACCAGCTAGTTCAACTAAGTCTTTACGACCAGCTATATAGCCACCATTCGGAGCTATACCACCACCTAAATTCTTGATCAGTGAACCAACTATAACATCAGCACCAACATGTAGTGGCGATTTTTCTTCAACAAATTCACAATAGCAGTTATCAATCATGATAATAACATCTTTATCAACTGTTCTTATAGATTTAATAATCTTTTCTAGTTTATCTAAAGTTAAACTCTTTCTTGTAGAGTATCCTTTACTTCTTTGTATTTCAATTAATTTTACTTTATTATTCTTTAAGTAATCTAATATTTTTGGTTCATCGAAATCATCATTTACTAGATCTATTTCAGCATAGTTAATACCAAATGATTTTAGTGAACTAGGATTTTCTTCAATACCAATAACTTCATGTAATGTATCATATGGTTTTCCTGAAATACTTAACATAGTATCGCCTGGACGAAGATAAGCAAATAAAGCAACAGTTAAAGCATGACTACCAGAAACAAATTGGTTACGAACTAGAGCATCTTCTGCACCTAGTACTTCAGCAAAGATTTTTTCTATAACATCTCTACCATAGTCATTATATCCATAACCAGTAGTGCTATTAAATGCTCCTTCTGATACGTTGTTATTTTTAAAAGCATTTAATACTTTTAAAGTTGTTTTTTCTTCTAATCTATCTATTTCATTAAATTCTTTAGTTAGTTGTTGTTCTTCTTTATTAAGAAATTCTAATACTTCTTCAACTGTTTTCATTAACATCTTCCTCCATCAACTTTGATGATTGAATCATTTAAGTATAAGTTATTATCTGTTTCATAAATAGTTTTAGCTATTTCTTCTGGTTCAGCAAATCTATTTAGTAAGATATGTTTACATTCTTCTTTTTTATAATCATCATCTAATTCTTTATTCATTTCAGTATTAACCCAACCTGGGCAGATAGTATTTACTCTTACATTAGGAGCATATAGTAAAGCAAAGTTATGAGATAAAGATATAACACCTGCTTTACTTGCATCATAATCCATACTATATGGATAGTATGAATCTAACCCATTAGTAGATGAAATATTAATGATTGAACCTGTTCCTTGTTCTTTCATATATGTACCAATATGTTTACAAGTTAAGAATGTACCTATTAAATTAACATCTATAATACGTCTAAAGTTTTCAACTGTTTTATCTTCTAATGTTGTATCAATTGCAATACCAGCATTATTAACTAATGTATCTATACGACCAAAAGCTTTGATTGTTTCATCCATTAGTTTTTTAACATCTTCTTCTTTAGATATATCTGCTTGAACTAAGATAGCATCAGTTATTTTAGATACTTCATCATATAATTTTTGAGCATCATCTAGAGAATGGTTATAGTTAATTACGACATTGTAATTATTATTTGCATAATACTTTATAGTAGCAGCACCTATACCTTTAGATGAACCAGTTACGATAACGACTTTTTTCATAGTTTATACCTCTTTTTTCTGTAATGTATTTTATCATATCTATTTGAAATTGTATATTTAGTCACTAATTATTTCAATATTATATTTCATTAATTCTTTGATAAAAATAGACATACCTTTATAGGGTGCTATTAGATAAACATTATTCTTTGTACGAGTTAAAGCAACATAGAATAATCTTCTTTCTTCTTCATATTTATATATGTCATGATTATTATTAACATATTTTAATAATGGTTCATCTTTTAATTTAGAAGGAAAACCGAGAATATTATCTTCGTTATTAATAATTATGACATTATCACTTTCTAAGCCTTTTGATTTATGAATAGTTAGATATCTGAACGAATGATTATTTATATAATATAAGTCATCTTTGATAAGATATTCTTTATCTATATAGTTATTGATATCTTTATTATTACGACCTATAACCATTAAGTTATCATTATTTATTTTATTTATTAATTTTTTTAATGTTGATATGTAGTTATTTGTTAACACTATTTTGATAGGTTTAGTTAGATGTTTTGAGGATATAAGTCGTTTTTTCATTTGATATTTATTCTTCATAATAAAGGAACCTGCTATATCAATTAGTTCTTGAGAATTACGATAAGTATTTTTGATATAGAAGATTTTGGAATCTAGATAATATTTATTAAAGTTCAAGAAGATATTTAAGTTGCAACCAGTAAAACGATAGATAGATTGAAAGTCATCCCCTACTACTAAGAGTTTAGCGTTGGTGATATTTATTATTTCATTTATTAAGTTAAACTTTGTTAAAGATGTATCTTGATATTCGTCAATAATTATATATTTCCAAGTATATTTTAAACCTTTCTCTTTTATACTTTTAAGAGATTTATTTATCATATCATTAAAATCAATAGAGTTTTCTTCTTGTAAGTTATGTTCATATAATAAGTAGATATTTATTATTAGTAATAAGATGTTTTTATATTGGTAATATCTAGGATTAAACTTTATTTTAAAGAGGATTTTTTTAAAATATGATAGATCATAATTAGAAGATTTAAATAAAGAGATAAACGTATAAATAAGTCTTTTTAAGTTATTTAATTCTTCTATCTTATATGATTTACCAAGTATTTTGATAATTACTTTTTTATATTTTGAATAATAAGTATTAAAGAATAAATTAATTATATCCATTAAAAAGTTATCGGGTGATATTTGATTTTCTTCATTATTAGATTTTAATATTTTAAGAGCTAGTTTATGGAATGTATAGCATTCGATATTAAAGTTATATTTGTTTTTTAAGTTATTCTTTAAGTTATTAGTAGCGTCATTAGTAAAAGAGATACATAAGATATCTTCTTCTTTTAGTTTTAATACTTTTATTAGATATACTATTTTACCTATTATAGTTAAACTTTTACCTGAACCAGCTCCTGCTACAACAAGAGATTTGTTCTCATTACTTAAAACGATTTCTTTTTGATAGTTATCTAATTTGTATCCGTTTATGTTATTTAGTACTTCTGTTTCATCTTTTTTTATATATTCTTTATTATAATAAGATACTAAGTAATCTAGATTTAGATATGCATGTAAGAAGATTATCTCTTTAAGAGATATTCTTTTATTATTAATTAGTTTTAAATATAAAGGTTTGTAAGCTATTTTGATTAAGTTTTGTTTTTCTTTATTTATATATTTTATAAAAAAAGAAAAGAATGTATCAATTATAGAAAAGACCTCCTATTCTTATAACATTCTTCTATCTCGTTAATCATTTTTATCCCTATTACTCTAATCTAGTTTATATGATAATAAAAGTCAATGATAATAGATTCTTTTTTTATGACTAATATGTTATAATACAGGATAGAATAAGAGGTATGGTTATGACAGAATATGATACAAAAGAATACTTAGAAAAGATGGATCGTTATTGGCGTGCAGCTAATTACCTTTCTGCTGGTCAATTATATTTATTAGATAATCCTCTATTAAAAAGAAGTCTAAGAAAAGAAGATATTAAGAAAAAAATAGTTGGTCACTGGGGAACTATTCCTGGTCAAACTTTTATATATACACATTTAAATAGAGTTATTAATAAATATGATTTAAATATGATGTATGTTAGTGGGCCTGGACATGGTGGAAATGCCATTATTAGTCAAGTATATCTTGAAGGTACATATTCT
>CADBLZ010000042.1 GCA_902795675.1 uncultured Erysipelotrichaceae bacterium | reverse complement strand
GGAACTACTAAAACAACTGTAGGTTACAGTATTGATACATCTGGTATTGGTTATTCTGAAATATCACCAGATATTAGAGAAGATTTTAAATTCTTAATAAATGAATTACCAGATAAATTAGATGAAGTAATGAAAGAAATCGATAGCGCAGCAAGTATAACTGATGCATTTACTTTCGAACCTGGAACTGCTGTTGTTGATATATCTAAAGCTCAAAATGAATTAAAGGGAGATATAAATAAATTAAAAACAGCTTTAAATGGTTTATACAATGCATTTATGGCTGATATCGATAAGATTAATGATGAATTAGAGTATAACTATGGCTGGATTATTGTTGGTGACGTTAAAGAAACAAGTAGACACACTGAAGAAGTACCAACGGAAACAGATGGTCCAAGTAACCATTCTACAAGTACCCACTCTGGTGGTGGAGCAGGTCATCCGTTTTAATCTACTATAATATATTAGAAATTAGGTGAAATTATGGCAAGAGTCGAATTAAATATAGGCCAATTTGAAGAAATACAAAAGCACATAGACAAAGCTAAAGAATACGCAATTGAAGCTAAAGACAACATATGGGGTACTAATTTTGATAACCTATATAACAACTTTATAACAAACGGTTTTATAAATGATTTATATGAAGATTCAGAAAGTAACTACCGTAAAATATTTGGTGGTGGAACTGCTGTATTATGTGGTGCCGGTGCTGGTATTGCAGGTACTGCTGCAGCAGGCGTTGGTGTAGGTGCATCAGTTGCTGCTGTATGTTCATGTATTCCAGTTGCAGGTTGGATAGTTGCAGCTGTTATCTTAGCTATTTTAGCAATTGTTGGTATTGTTTATGTTATTTCAGATATTGCGGGTGTAGCATTCTCATATGAAGCTAGAGATATCTTTGTTGAATTATTAACAAGTTGTGCTAATGGTACACATGCATGTTATTTAGCTCACGAAGACTTAGTTACAAAATTAGAAAATGCTAGATTAAATCTTCAAACTATCTTATTTAAAATAGATGAATTCCAAAAAGATTGTGCAAAACTTGATGAAGCAGCTGAAAGCTTAGGTATTAAACCTCAATTTGCTTCAGATGGTTTAACATTAACTGGTGTTTTAACAACAGTTACAATCGATGGTAAAGAAGTAGAAACAACAGTTAGTGATGCAATGAACGCATACTTCACATATAATGAAACTGTTATGGCAGCTGAATTAGAAGCATCTATTCTAGCTGAAAAATATGGTGTTAATATTAATTACGATGACATCATTAATAGAGCAAACGGCTTTATGTCAAGTTCAATCAAAGCTGGCTTATATTCACATGAATTTGTTGATGTATTACAATTTCAACATTCAACAGATGGTGCAGTTAAAGCTGCAGCTGGCGAATTAGGAATAACTACTGATAAATTTGAATCAGTTCTTAATAGTTTAGGATTAGGAATTGGAGCAGCCTTAATTGGTGCATCATATGTCGGTAAAGTCGGAAACGGAAACGGCAATCCTGGTGGCGGCGGAAATCCAGGCGGCGGCGGCAATCCTGGTGGCGGCGGAACAATGCCACTTCCTCCAGTATGGCCTGATAATGGTGACGATAAAAAGAAAGATGACGAAGACGACGACAAGGAAGACGACGATAAAGATAAAGAAGAACATAATGATGTTGAAATTCCTGAAATTGAAGGCGATGAAGAAAAAGATCTTGAACCTGTTGATGATGGAAAAGAAAAAGATTACGACGAACTTGCTCGTGAAGAATACTTAAAAGAAATGTATCAAGAAACAAATGGTGTTCCTGATGCAATTAATAGACATGAAGAATTAATTAACGAAGTTAACCAAATGTTTGATAATCAAAATGTTGATGGCTTAAAAGCTAAGTTAAAAGAATTTGGTTACAATGATAGTGATATAGAATCAATTATCACAGATCGTAGTTTCTTACTTGAAGCAGTTATTGAAGGTGCTGAAAGAAAAGAACTTGCAGCTAGAGCTCAAAAACTTGCTGAAGCAGATGGTGTTAAAGATTGGGATACTGAATTCGATGATGATTATGGTATGAAAGACCTAGATGGTAATCCAGATCAATTCACTGAAAGATTATCACTAGATAAAGATGTAGCTGCTGCTAAAGAAAAAGTAACTAAAGCAGATGCTGCATACGATAAAGCATTAGAAGAAACTAATAAATCTATTAAAGACCTAAATGCTGAAAAGAAAGAACTTAAAGCATTAAAAGACAAGTTCACAGAAAAATATGGTTCAGATACATCTAAGTGGTCTGAAGACGCTGCAAATCAATATAAAGAAGCTGTTGAAAAATATAACAAGAACTATAAATCAACACAAGAAAAGATTAGTAAGCTAGATACATTAAAGAAAGATCAAGAAACAGCTGTTAAAGAATACGATGCTGCTAAAGATAAATGTATTGAAAACTTACATAAGATCAATAAAGAAAACGCAGCTAAAGCTCAAGAACAAGCAGCTAATACACCTGTTGTAGAAGCTCCTGTTGCAACTACAGATCTTCCTGAATCTAACCCTGTAACAGTTAGTGACGAAAGTGTTCTTGCTGCTATAGGAAACGTTGATGGAACTGCTCAAATGGGCGGAACACAATAATAGATAAGGGTTGGTGAAATGATGAAAAAAGATAAACTTCCAATCGGAACAGTAGTACTACTTAACGGTGGTGCTAAAGAAATAATGATTACTGGCTATAATTCTACAGGAGATGACGGAAAGAGTTATGATTATAACTCTTGCGTCTTCCCTGAAGGATTTATGGAAAATAAATTCGTATTATTTAATGAAGACCAAATACATGAAATAATCTTCAGAGGATACGAATCTGGCGAAACACTTGAAAGAAAACCTGAAATGTCTGGTATTGGTGGACAACTTGGTGCAGAAATTGAAGCTGCTGCAGCTCGTAATAGAAATCCACACAGAGGACGTACAATTAAAGCACCAACTAAACCAATGTCAATTAGCGAAATGAGAGCTAAATATGTTCACGAAAAGATTTCTGGTGGACAAGACGAAAAGAGAAAAGTTTAGGTGATAGTTATGGATAAACAATTAAAGTATTTACCAATTGGTTCTGTAGTATTACTTAAAGGTGGTACTCATGAAATAATGATTAATGGTTATTTTCAAGTAGAAAAAGGTCAAGAAAATAAAATATATGATTATCGTGGATGCCCTTATCCAGAAGGTATAACTGAAGAAAAGGGTATACCATTATTCAATAATGATCAAATTGAAAAAGTAGTATTTACTGGATATAAAGATGAACAAGTAGATAAGTTCTTAGAACATATTGAAACAATCAAAGCAAACTACGATACAAAAAATGGTCAAGGAGAGACACTATAAAGTGTCTTTTTTATTGAAAATAAATTAATAATTACTTATAATTAAAACTGTATGAAAACTAGAGTGGGGTATAAAAATGGCAATAACTGGAAGAGAATTTGAACTAGAACAAAAACGCTTAAAGGAAGTATCTTTTCTTCTTAATGATACATTAGAGAGTTTAAACGTAAAACTAAATGCAGATCAGCTAGCAATGCAAGATTTCCGTCGCTTTAACTGGGAAAACAAACATGAAATAAGAAAAGGCGATGACTTTGCCATTGCTTCACAAGAATTCCTAGAACAAAGTATGTATGCATTAAAAGAAGAATACTATATCAAACTATATCGTATTAAAAATAAACCATATTTTGCTTCATTCTTATTTGAAGAAAAAGATGGTACAAGATATTCTGTCTATTTAGGTTTAACATATCTTAAAGATGAAGATTACGGAAATATCATTTATGACTGGCGTGCACCAATTTCATCTATGTTCTATGACTTTGAAGTAGGTAAATCTTTTTATGATGCTCCAATGGGTAGAATAGAAGGTGAAATCCTTCGTAAAAGACAATATAAAATAGAAGATAACAAACTCTTATCAGCATTTGATAACTCACTTAATATTGATGATGAATTATTACAACAAGTTCTAGCTGAAGATAGTGATGACAAAATGAAAAACATTGTTAACACTATCCAAAAAGAACAAAATAATGTTATTAGAAATACTTCTGATAAAACATTAATTGTTTCTGGTATAGCTGGTTCAGGTAAAACAAGTGTTGCTTTACACCGTATAGCTTATCTATTATATAAAATAGAAAAACTTACTAGTAATGACATTCTAATATTTTCTCCTAACCAAATATTTACAGAGTATATCTCTAATGTCTTACCAGAACTAGGTGAAGCTAATACTTTACAAACAACATTTAATGATTACTTAAATAATCAAATAGATGAATTTAATAATGTTGAATCATTCATGGATTTCTTAGGTAAATACTATACTAGTAAAATAGATAACTATGACTTAATAAAATATAAACAAAGCGATGAAATAATAAATGATATAGATAACTATATTAAAGACTTCGTTTCATCAGCTAGAGTCCTAAATGATTTTAATGAAACAGATAAATTTACTGTTGATAAAAATGATGTTAATAGTATGATTCATGATAGATACTCTAACTTACCATTCTTTGAACGTATAGAAGAAATAGCTGAAAGATATAGTATGCAAAACTATAAAGGTAGTTCTAAAAAACATCCAACATATCGTCGCTTAATCTTCCAAAATAGTAACATCGAAAGAGACTTAAAAGAAATATATATAAACTTCTTCTCATCTGATTACGCTAAATATCGTATGAATGATCAAGAAATAAGAGCATTTAGAAAAACAAGTACTATTAACTATGAAGATGCTTTATTATTCGCTTATATGAAAGGCTTACTATGTGGCTTCCCATATGAAAGAGATATCAAACAAGTTGTTATCGATGAAGCTCAAGATTATAGTTACCTAGAATATATTATGATTCACAAAATCTTCCATAATGCTTCATTTACTATCCTAGGTGATGTAAATCAAACAATCAATCCATATTACAAATATAACTCCTTAGAAGACTTATCTAATATCTTTGAAAAGAGTAAATACATCGAACTAACTAAAACATATCGTTCTAGTCCTGAAATAATCGAATTCACTAATAAAATATTAGGTTTAAATCATGTCTCAGCTATTCGTGATACTGAACACATTCCTTTAATACATCGTAAAGATAGTTCAAAACTATTAGATGATATTAATTACTTAAGTAATAAATATAAATCAGTAGCGGTTATTACAAGAGATTCTAAAACAGCTGAAAGATTATATGAAGAACTAAAGGATAGTATAAAAATATCTCTATTAAAGTCTAATACAGAAGAGTTTAACAAGAGTTTAGTAGTTTTACCTTCATACTTAGCAAAAGGCTTAGAATTCGACTCTGTAATAGCTTATAGTGATAAAGATAGTAAATATTTAAGAAATGAAAAGAACTTATTATATGTTGCTTGTACACGTAGTCAACATGAATTAATTGTATATTCATAAAAATGTTGACAACTAAAAACAAATAATATATAATCTTATTGTTATTGAAAAGAAAGAGATGTATCCACATCCACCTGATCGTAGAAAGTTATGATAGGTAAGAGAGCTATAATAGATATAAAATATATTTATCATGTTCTTTAAGAGTGGATACGAGTCCACTCTTTTTAATTGTATGGAGGTGCTTTAACATAGCAAGAGATAAGAACGAAATGCCAATCAATAATGAGATAAGAGTTTCTCAAATGATGGTTATTGGACCTAATGGTGAAAAAATGGGTGTAAAGGCATTACAAGATGCTTTAACACTAGCTAATTATGCTGGTTTAGACTTAGTATTAATGTCTGAAAATGATAATATGCCAGTAGGTAAAATAATGGACTACAACAAATATCGTTATGAAAAGCAAAAAAAATTAAAAGAATCTCAAAAGAAACAAAGAGAAAGTAACAAAGATATCAAAGAATATCAATTAAGTCCTAATATTGATATTCATGACTTCAACACAAGAAAAAAGAATGCATCAGAATATCTTGTTAAAGGACACAAAATAAAAGTTTCAATTAGATTCAAAGGACGTCAACTAGATCGACCTGAACTAGGTGAAGAAGTAATGACTAGATTTGCTAATGAATTAGTAGATGTAGCAGATATTGAATCAAAACCAAAATTAGAAGGTCGTATCATGATAATGATGTTAGCACCTAAAAAAGAAAAATAGAAAAGGAAGTAAAGTATATGGCAAAATGTAAACAAAAAACACATAAAGCAAGTGCAAAAGTTCTTAAAGTAAAAAAGAACGGACAACTAACATATAAAAAGGGAAATGGTAACCACCAAACTGCTGGTGATTCAGGAAAACAAATTAGAAAGAGAAGACTTAGAGGCGTATTATCAGATGCTCAAGGTAAACGTCTAAAGAACTTCATTTAAGGAGGGTTAAATAATGGCAAGAGTTAAAGGCGGAAATGTCGCTAAAAATAGAAGAAGAAAAGTATTAAAGGCTGCCAAAGGTTACTTTGGTTCTAAACATAGATTATATAAAACAGCTCATGAACAAACAATGCATAGTGGCGTTTATGCATTCAGAGATAGAAGAGCAAACAAGAGAAACTTCAGAAAATTATGGATTGTTAGAATTAACGCTGCTTGTCGTGCAAACGATATCAGTTACTCACAATTTATTGCTGGTTTAACAAAAGCTGGTGTTACAATCAACCGTAAGATGTTAAGTACATTAGCTATTGATGACGCTAAAGCATTTGCAGAATTAGTTAGTGTTGCTAAAAAAGGTTTAGAAGGTAAAGTTACTCCTAAAGAAGTAAAAAAGGCTGAACCAAAAGCAGCAGCTAAAAAAGAAGTAGCTCCTAAAAAAGAAGCAAAAGCTGACTATGCTAACATGACAGTTGCTGAATTAAAAGCAGCTGCTAAAGAAGCTGGTATTGAAGGCTATACTTCAATGAAAAAAGCTGAATTATTAGACGCTTTAAAGTAATCTTTATAAAAAAGATTACTTTTTTTGTGTACTTGTAAAGTAAGCCATAATCTTGTATAATTATGGATAGTAAAATGGAGTGATAGTATGAGAAAAATAATGGCCAGTTTAGATGTTGGCTCTGACTCTGTAAAATTAGTTGTTGGTGAAATGGTTAAGAAAAAACTTAATGTTCTTGCTATCTCAGAATCTCCATCTTATGGATTAAAAAAAGGTCTTGTAGAAAAACCTGATTACTTATTAGATTCTATCAAACAAGTATTTCAAAGATGTGAAGAAATGCTTGGTTTACAAGTAAAACAAGTAATTGTAACAGTTCCATCTACTAAAGCAATCTTTAGTGTTGTTGGTGGATCTATTGAAGTTAAAAATGAAGGTAATCTAATAACAGGCGATGATGTTGCTCATGTAATTCATGAATCAATCAAAGGTAACGTTCCAAAAGATTATGAATTTATCTCAATGATGCCAACAGCATTCTATCTAGATGATGATCGTGTAATTCAAGACCCTAAAGGTTTAACATCTAAAACATTAAAAGTAAGAGGTGTTATATCATTAACTCCTAAAACTAATATTTATCCTGTTCTAGCTTGCTTAGAAAGAATAGGTGTAGAAGTCTTAGATATCACATTAGGAGCTATTGGTGATTACTACGAAGTTAAAAATAAAGACTTAGATAGTAAAGTAGGCGCTATCATAAACCTAGGTGCTGAAACAACTACTGTTTCAATCTTTAACAAAGGAATCATCACAAATAACAAAGTACTTAACTATGGTGGTTTAAATATTGATAATGATATATCTTATATGTATAAACTACCTATTGAAAAATCTAAAAAGATTAAAGAACAAAATGGTTTAAGACTTTCTAATCATCCAACTATTGAAATTGAAAATGATGACAAAAAAATAACAATCGATGCTAAAGAGTTAAAAAGTGTTATTGAAAGTCGTACAGACGAAATAATAAAACTTGCTTTACAAGAAATTAAAGACTTAACAAAGAAAGAAATAAGTTATATAATATTTACAGGAGGCTTAACTGAACTACTAGATTTAAAAGATCTATTAGACAGACGTTATCCTGGCTCTAAAATAATGAAAAATGAAGAAATTGGAGCTCGTAATAACAAATTCAGTGCAAGCTTAGGCATTATCAAATATCATGCATATAATGCCAAAATGAGAGATAAAGACTTCTCAATCTTTACAATAGAAGAACAACAACAAATAAGTGGAACAGTATCAGAAACTGAAACAGATTCAGCCATTGGCAAATTGTTCGGCTATATATTTAATAATTAAGGAGGACATTTTATGCAAGATTTAGAAAGAGATCAAATAGCAAAGATTAAAGTCATCGGAGTAGGTGGCGGAGGTTGTAACGCTGTTAATAGAATGATTGAGTCAGGAGTAGGTGGAGTAGAGTTTGTTGTAGCCAATACTGATTTACAAGTATTAAATGTTAACAAAGCCCCAACTAAATTACAAATAGGTAAAAACTTAACTGATGGTTTAGGTGCTGGTGCAAATCCAGAAGTTGGTCGTGAAGCTGCTCTAGAAAGTAAACAAGAAATCGAAGAAGCACTAGCTGGTTCAGATATGGTTTTCGTAACTTGTGGACTTGGTGGTGGTACTGGTACAGGTGCTGCTCCAGTTGTTGCTGAAATTGCCCAAAATGAAGGCGCTTTAACTGTTGCTATCGTAACAAAACCTTTCAAATTTGAAGGTCGTAAACGTATGGAACAAGCTGAAGTTGGCTTAGAAGAATTAAAGAAACATGTAGATACAATTATTGTTATTCCTAACGATAATTTAAGAGATATAATCGATCGTCAAACAACAATGATGGATGCTTTCAAAGAAGTAGATAACGTACTTCGTCGTGGTGTTCAATCAATTTCAGACTTAATTGCTGTATCTGGTTTAGTAAACCTAGACTTTGCCGATGTTAAAACAGTAATGCAAAACAGAGGTTCAGCTATTATCGGTATCGGTATTGGTGTAGGCGAAGATAGAGCTATCAAAGCTGCAAAAGATGCTGTATCAAGTCCATTACTTGAAAAT
>CADBLZ010000041.1 GCA_902795675.1 uncultured Erysipelotrichaceae bacterium | reverse complement strand
CCAAAAAATGTTTATTTGAAAAAATTTGGAATCGAATCATTATACATGGATGCTATTGATG
The DNA here is from genome assembly GCA_902795675.1 of uncultured Erysipelotrichaceae bacterium. Taxonomy (GTDB): domain Bacteria; phylum Bacillota_I; class Bacilli_A; order RF39; family UBA660; genus Coprovivens. The sequence goes on along the minus strand of CADBLZ010000041.1, from coordinate 4,787 downwards.
GAGCAAGTAATAAAGCATATCTAAAAGCAATTACAGACAACAAAATAGTACCTGTTTGTGAACCTAAAATGGATATTAAAGAAATTGATGAAAAACATGTTAAATTTGAATTTACATTAATTTCTCATCCTGAAGTTAAATTAGGTAAATACAAGGACTTAGGTGTTAAGAAAGACAAAGTAACTGTTACTAAAGAAGAAGTAGAAGCTGAAGTTACTAAATTAGAATCTAAACTTGCTGACATCGTTGTTAAAGAAAATGGTGAAGTAGTTGAAGGTAATACAGCTGTTATTGATTTTGATGGTACAGTTGATAAGAAACCTTTAGAAGGTGGTTCTGGTAAGAATTATCCTCTAGAAATTGGTTCTCATACTTTTATTCCTGGATTTGAAGAAGGAATTGTTGGTATGAAGAAAGGTGAAACTAAGACTTTAAAACTTACTTTCCCTGAAAACTATACTAAAGAATTAGCTGGTAAAAAAGTTGAATTTAAAGTTACAGTTAATGAAATTAAAGAAAGAGTTCTTCCTGAATTAAATAAAGAATTCTATGAAGATTTAGGTTACAGTGATATTAAGACTGAAGCTGAATTCAAAGAAGAAGTTAAAAAAGCTTTAACTCAAGAAAAAGAAAAACAAGCTCAAGATAAATATGTTGATGATGTTCTAGAAGCTGCTTCTAAGAATTTAAAAGTTGAAATCAATGATGAAATCGTTGATGAAGAAGTTCATAGAATGATGAATCAATTTAGTCAACAACTTAAGATGCAAGGTCTTACATTAGAACAATATATGGAATTCTCTGGTATGAAACATGAAGACTTCCATAAACAAATGGAACCTGAAGCTAAGAAGAGAATTACTTATAGATATTTAATCGAAGCTATAGCTGATGAAGAAAAGATTGAAATTTCTGATAAAGAAGCTGATAAGGAAGCTGAAAAGATGGCTGAAACTTATGGTGTTACTAAAGAAGAAATGCTTTCTCAATTCGGTGGCTTAGATGTAGTTAAATATGATATGAGAATGCGTAAGGCTTTAGAAATTATTTCTGAAAACTAAAAAGAGTTTTAAACTCTTTTTTTTATGCTATAATAGTAATTGTAAAATAGAGGAATAAAAATGAAATTAAATAAGAAGACAATTCACAATTTAAAGGATCGTGTGATTACTAGTAGTAAGCAATCTACTGTCTATGCTATTTTTTCTGAATTAAGACACAATAGAAAATACTTACTAGCTACTTTAATCACATTAGCTTTTGCTGGTTATTATTTCTTTAATACAGTAGATAATAGTAGTGGCATTATTGATAAAAGAAATGCATTAGATACTACTAATACCAGTTCAATAAATAATAGTGCAATAACTAATAATAGTAATGGTAGTGGTATAACTATAGGTAATAACGACGAAGATAAATTAGATACTTCTAAGTACAAAGGAACTTATAGTGTTTCTGTTAATTTAGATAGTCCAATTGTACTTGATGAAGATAGAACAATTAATAGTTATAATCTAGTTTATAAGATTGAAAACGATAATGTTATTAGTAAATATATTGTTATTCCAGATATTTTTAGTTATAAATTATTTTCAGGTGTTTTAGAGTATAAGGTTTCTGGAACGACAAAATATATTACAGCAAATGATATGAATTATAAGTTTGTAGATAATTCTATTGTTGAAGAAAATGGTAAGACATATGCTTTAGATAAGACAATTTCACCGTCTGATAATAAGGTTTATGTTGATGATACAAAGATTTACTTAACAAGTAATAATGGTTTAATACTTCTTAAAAATAATAATATATTCTTAATTAATGATACATCTAGTTATACATTACCAGATGAATATAAGAATAATGGTGGAGAATTATTAGATCGTTTCTATGAATATGGTGATTTACAATTTAAGTTCATTGTATTTAGAAATGGTGAAAGTAAAAACTGTTATGATGAAATTGTAAGTGATACTGCTTCAGAAGAAATTTTATATCAAATTTATATGATTAAGTATAATGCTGAAACAAGGTCTTTTGATAACCCAGAGTTATTGCAAACAAGATATAAAAACACTAATTGTGATACCTATAAGAGTGATATAAAAAATTTAAGTGATGGAAAGTAATTTTCATCATTTTTTTATTGAAATAAATAAACTTAATATATATAATAGCATTTATATTAATTGAATGTTATGGGAGGGCATGAGATGAAAAAGAACTATCCAGTTATGATACTAAAAAAAATTTCATTGATGCCTTTCCAAGACATTCGACTTGATCTTGATAGTGAAGCTAGTAGTTCGATCATTAATTTATCGATTACTAAATATGACGCTAATATTTTAATTAGTTGTCCTAGAAATACAAATGAAGAAGCTCCAGATGTTAGAGATTTACCTAATAGTGCTGTTTTATCTTCTATTAAAAGTAAGATTATTCTTCCTAATGGTAATATAAGACTTGTAGTTAGTGGTTTAAAAAGAGTTAATATAACTGAATACTTTGGTGATGAAGAAGGTTTAAAAGCTAAAGTGTCTGATATTAAGGATGAAGAAATATCAGAAGTAGATGAACAAACTTTAAGAAGAAAGATTATTAGTTTATTAAAGAAGTATATTGAAACATCTAGTAAGATGAGTAATTCAATTGTTAATCTTATTAAAGGAATTGATTCATTAGATAGATTAACTGATACAGTTATTCCATTCTTACCATTTAATACTGAGAAGAAGATTAAATATATGCAAGAAACTAGCGCATATAATAGAGCTAATGCGTTAGTTTATGATTTATCAGTTGAACTACAAATTGCTGAGTTAGATTTAAAGTTAGATGAAGCTTTAACAGAAGACTTTGAACGTAATCAAAAGGAATTTGTTTTAAGAGCTAAGTTAGATGAAATAAAAAAAGAACTTGGTGAAGCTGATTTAAAGGATGATATTGAAGCTGATTACTTAGAAAAGATAAATGATCTTAAATGTAGTAATAAACTTAAGAATAAGCTTGTAAATGAGGTTAGAAAACTAGATTATACTAGTGAAGGTAATCCAGAAATAAGTAATATTAGAAATTATTTAGATTTCATGACTTCTTTACCATATGGTATTTATTCAGATGATGAAAATAATCTTAAGAAGATTAGAGATTCATTAGATTCTACTCACTTTGGTTTAGATAAAGTTAAAGATAGAATTGTAGAATATATTGCTGTTAAGAAAAGAAATAAAGATTTAAAGAGTCCGATTATTTGTTTAGTTGGTCCTCCAGGAACAGGTAAAACTTCTTTAGCTATAGCGATTGCTAAAGCTTTAAAGAAAGAGTTCTATAAGTTATCTGTTGGTGGACTTGATGATGCTGCTGAACTTAATGGTCATAGAAGAACATATATTGGTTCTTCTCCTGGTAAGATTATGCAAGCATTAAAGAAATGTGATACAAGTAACCCAGTTATTTTAATTGATGAAGTAGATAAGATGGTTAAAGGATATCATGGAGATCCTGCTTCTGTTTTACTAGATATACTTGATCCTGAACAAAACTATATGTTTACTGATAATTATATTGAAGAACCATTTGATTTAAGTCATGTATTATTTATTCTTACAGCTAATTCAGAGGATACTATTCCTGAAGCTTTATATGATAGATTAGAAATTATTGAACTATCTTCATATACTCAATTCGAAAAGTTAGATATAGCTAAGAATTATTTAATACCTAATATTTACCGTGAACACTTAGTTTGTTCTAAAGAAATTAAATTCAATAATGATGTTATTAATGAAATAATTACTAGATATACAAAAGAAGCTGGCGTTAGAGAGCTTAATAGATCATTACAAACAATCGTTAGAAAGATTGTTACTTCATCTGTTAAAGCTCATAATAAACCAATTGAAATGACTTTAAAGAAGAGTGACTTAGAGAAATATTTAGGCCCTAAGAAATATGATATTAAAGATGAGATATATACTTATTCAGTTGGTTTAGTTAATGGACTTGCTTATACACCAATGGGTGGTATGGTTTTACCAATTGAAGCTACTTTAATGGAAGGTAATGGTAACTTTAAGATTACTGGTATGGTTGGAGATGTAATGAATGAATCAGTATCAGTAAGTTATAGTTATATTAAGAGCCATTCAGATATTTTTAAAATTAATGATTATAATTTTGTTAGAAAAGATATTCATATTCATTTCTTAGAAGCTGCAATTAAGAAGGATGGTCCATCAGCTGGTTCTGCTATTACAACAAGCTTACTATCAATTTTCTTAAATAAGGAAGTTCCAAGAGATATAGCAATGACTGGTGAAATTACTTTAAGAGGAGATATCTTAAAGATTGGTGGCTTAAAAGAGAAGATTATAGGTGCATATAATAGTAATATTAAAAAGATATTTATTCCGATTGAAAATGTACCTGATCTAGAATTAATTCCAAAAGAAATCTTACAAGATATTAAGATTGTTCCAGTTAAGAATTATAAAGAGATATTTGATACTTTATTTAAAGATTAAATATCTTTTTTTATGTTATAAAATATGTTAAAATGAAGATAATAAGAGTAGGTGTTTTAGATGAATAAGAAATACTATTTCGTTTTAGCATTAGTTTTATGTGCTAGTATTTTACTTCTTGGTCTTAGTTATTCTAAGGAAAGTGGTATTAGTACATATGAAAGTATTAAAGTTGAAGAAAAAGATTATAAAGTAATTTATTCTAAGAAACAAGTATTAACTAATGATGATAATAAGATTGATATTAATATTATTAAT
>CADBLZ010000040.1 GCA_902795675.1 uncultured Erysipelotrichaceae bacterium | reverse complement strand
TTTGCTTATGAAGATTATCATACTGGTGCTAATTACTTATTTAGTGAAATAGAAGAAGATGCTAATAGAAGAGGTAGCTGGTATAGTAGTTTATTATTTGGTATGGCAGGTAATCAAGAAGAAAGTAAACAACAAATAGAAGAGAAGTTTGAACATTTACGTGGTCGTAAATTCCAATATGAATATGTTACTCAAACAGGTAGTGATGGTAAACCATTTGTACTATCAAAAGAAAAATATAATGTTATTAATATTCGTAAGATTGTTAATAAACATCCTGAATTAATTAAGACGTATCCAGCTTTAGCTAATTTATTTAATCCAGATGGAAGTAATAAGAGTTTTGAAGAATTATTATGTGCTAAGTTTGTATCACATGATATTGAATCAATGTATTCTGATTTTCTACTATATGATTTAATGCATGGTGGGCTTAAGAATTTAGATTTTAATAAGTTTACACCTGAACAAAGAAAAAATGCTGTTCGTAAGTTACTAGATTTATTATCTACAGAGAAACAATATTTAATTGATATATTAGATGATTATGAATACCGTGAAAATGCATCTGATAGAGAAAAAAATAAAATTAAATTCTTATATGAAAAACATCTTGATAAATATTTAGAAATAGGCGATTACTTACTAAGTAATTTAGCTCATTTAAAAGCGTTAGATGCACGTGAATCAGGTATTACAAATTATGGTTCTTTCCAAACTGATTATAGAGCGTTTGCTCGTAAATATATGGATATAGGTGAAAAAGGACATTTAGGAGATTTACAAGAAGCTACAAAGAAATATAGTCCTCGTTTAAATGGTATAGATAGAACTCTTAAGATTGCTTATATGAATGATTTATGTAATTGGAATAGAGCAGATTTATCATTAGGACCAATATTCTATAATGGTGAATCATATGCTAATTTAGAAGATTTTATTAATAAGTTTATTTTTAATCATATGGATTTCGATCATAATATTAAAATAGATAACCGATATATACCTAATGAAAATGGTTATGCAATGAGTGCTACTGATTTAGTTAAACAAGTAGTAAAAAATACACGTGAACAAAATATGGGAGATAATTCTGATGGTAGTAGAGGAATTATGTAATGCATATTTATAATATTATGTTATAATAAAACAAGAAGGAGAATGAGTTTATGCCTGAATTTGGTGTTGGTATTTTAGTTATTGTTGCTATTATTGCGTTAAGTTCAATCAAACAAGTAAATGAGTATGAAAGAGGATTACTTTATGTAATGGGTCATTTCGTTAAGGTTTTAAAACCAGGATGGCATGTTATTTGGCCAATCTTCCAATCATTCCAAAAGGTTGATATAAGAACTAAAGCAGTAGACGTACCAGAACAAGAAGCAATTACTAGAGATAACGTTTCAATTAAAATTAACGCTGTTCTTTACTATAATGTTTTCGATGCTGGTAAAGCAATAAATGAAGTTGAACACTTCAATTATGCTGTTAGTCAACTTGCTCAAACAACAATGCGTAATGCTGTAGGTGCTGTAACTCTTGATGAATTATTATCAGAAAGAGAAAAAATATCTAGTGAAATCTGTGCTATTATCGATAAAGCTACAGATCCATGGGGTATTAAAGTTGATAATGTAGAACTTAAAGACATTTCTTTACCAGAAGAAATGAAGAGAGTTATCGCTAAAGTTGCTGAAGCTGAAAGAGAAAAAGATGCTGTTATCACTAAAGCTAGTGGTGAAAAAGAATCTGCTCAAAACTTAGCTGAAGCTGCAAGAGTTATGTCTGAACAACCAGGTGCATTACATTTAAGAACTTTAGCAACATTAAATGATTTAAGTAGTGACCAATCAAATACTATTATCTTTGCTGTTCCAATCGAAGTGCTTAGAGCTTTCGAAAATATAGATGGCAAAAAAGTAGCTGATGTTGTTAAATCTATTAGTAACAAGCAATAAAAAAAGAAGATTTTAAATCTTCTTTTTTATTTGCCATTAATTTCTTTTCTTAATTCTTCTATTACTTTCATTGGATCAGTTACGATATCTTCTTTTGGAAGTTCAACATCTCTTCTTGTTAAGATTTCATAACCATCTTCAGTAACAGCAACAGTTAATTCGAAGTGAGCACTATTTTTATCATCATCTGTACAAATAGTCCAGTTATCATCTAGTTGATAGATATCTGCTGTACCTAGGTTTAACATTGGTTCAACGGCAATACAGTTACCTTTTACTAAAACAGGTCCTTTACCTTCTTTACCATAGTTTGGTACATCTGGGTCCATATGAACTTTATCACCGATACCATGACCAACTAGTTCTTTTACAATACCTAGATTATATTTTTTAGCTACTTTTTCAACAGCATGACTTATATCACCAACATGGCAACCATCATGAATAGCGCTTAAACCAGCGTATAGAGCTTCTTCAGTTTCTTTTAATAATTTAACGTCTTTAGGGTCACCTTTACCAACGATGTATGTCCAAGCTGAATCTCCGTGATATCCTTCCCAGCAGGCGCCTAAATCTAGTTTAATGACGTCTCCTTCTTTAAGTTTACGATGACTAGGTATACCATGAACAACTTCGTTATTTAAACTTATACAATTAGTTCCAGGGAAACCATATAAGTTTTCAAATGAACAAGTACATCCTTTACTTTCGGTATATCTTTTACCTAGTATATCTAACTCTTTAGTAGTAACACCTGGTATTAAAAATTGTTGTAAGTATTTATGTAATAAACCAACAACCATACCAGCATGTCTCATTTTATCTAATTCTTCTTCTGTTCTTACAGCTAACATTTTATTTCTCCTTTGACGTTAGTATTATAACACATTTTTGAAAGGATGATAAATTAGAACCATTGCTGTCAATAAGTTGTAAGTTATTTACACTATATAAACT
>CADBLZ010000039.1 GCA_902795675.1 uncultured Erysipelotrichaceae bacterium | reverse complement strand
GACATGATATTATCTTTGCTATTGGTGGAGATGGAACAATTAATAGAGTATTAAATTCAATAGCTGAAACAGATAATGTATTAGGTGTAATACCTAATGGAACTGGTAATGATTTATATCGTTCAATTAGTAGTGAATTTAAGGAAGGTATTAATGAATCAGATATTATTAAGATTAATGATCGTTATTTTATTAATGTAGCTTGTTTTGGTATTGATGCTGATATAGCTAATAATAGTGATATAGTTCATTCTAAGTTAATACCTAAAAGTCAAAGATATAATATAAGTCTTTTATATAATTTCTTAAAATATAAGAATAGAGAAATGACTATTTATATTAATAATCAAAGAATAAAAAGTGAATTTGGAACAATTGCTGTATGTAATGGTGAATACTATGGTGGTGGTTACCATATTGGTTACACTAGTAAGTTAAATGATGGTTTAGTAGATGTTTATTTAGCAGAGAATCTAGGTAAAGTAGATATGGCTAAGTTAATACTAAGTATGAAGACTGGTGCTCATGAATCATCTAAGAGTATTCAAAAATTTCAAACAGATCATTTAACAATTAAATCACCTGTACCAATTAAATCTAATGTCGATGGTGAAGAATTAGAAAGTGATCGTTTTGATATTGAAGTAGTTAAGAAAAAGTTATTAGTTTATCATGATGATTATTTAGTAAGACGAATTTTAAATTAATATGTTATAATTAATTTAAGGTAGGTAATATAAATGGGTAAGTTAAATGAAATTAAATGTCCTAATTGTGGATCTAGTTTAAATGTAGACAGTGATAAACTTAATGATTTTATTAAGTGTGAATACTGTGGTTCATCTTTTGAATATGAACCATCTAAACAATTAAGTGATGTAGAAATTGAAAGATTAAAAACAGAACAAGCAAGATTAGCTTCAGAAAATTTTGATAAGATTTTAAATCGTCAAAATGAAATGTTTAATAGTCCACAAATTAAACTATTCAGAATTATATTCTTAGTTATTTTTATAACTGTATTTGCTTTCATTTTATTTAACATGATTAAAATTATGGGAAGATTCTAGAAATCTTCCTTTTTCGTATTTACTTATTTTTAAAATTCATTATAATACTATATGAGGTAATTGACATGATGGTTAACATTAACGGAAGATTTTATAATATAGCAAAAAGACAAGGAGATACGAATGAGTTTGTAGTAGATACAACAAGTGTACATAAGTATTATTCATTTGTTGTTAGTGCGAACTATCCGATAGAAGATAAAAGAAAGATGCTTGAAGCTTTTAAAGCTGACATGGCAGATTTAATCGCAATCTTATCAGATGAGAATGATAAAGAAATTAATCAATGGTTTGATTCTGATGACGATGATTTTTCATTAAAAATAGATTAAAATATGAAAGGGTGATAGGAGTGGGAGAATTTAATCCATTACAAAAATGTGTTGAATGTAGAACTAATATGCCTTCTTATAATAATTATCCACTTTGTAAAGAATGTGAAGAAAAAATAATGCATGATGCTAGAGACTTTTTATTTGATCATAGAGATGAAGATGTTTCTATTAAAGAACTAGCGATTGCTATTGATGCTCATCAAGCAACTATCGAATATCTAATAAAGATGGGAAGAATAGAAATGCTTGATGTAGAAGAAGAAAAAAGAAAACAAAAGTTAATGGCTTTAAAGGGTATTCAAGCTGAACTTGATGCTGCTCGTAAGTTAAGAGAAGATAGACTTGCCCAAGAAAGAGCCACTACTAAATGGCATACACTACCAAACAGTGATGGAAGCGATTATCGCAGTCCTTTTGGATCAAGAAAATAAAAAGAGTTCTTATGAACTCTTTTTTAAATTACATAATCTAGTTTGACTAGCATGTGCTTCTTGATGTGCTTTTAGTTCGCTAGCAACACTATAACTTTTTAATACATAACATATATAGTGTGATATTGCATCAATGTTTTCAATATCGGAATCTAAAACACTAACGACTTTCTTTTCATTATGGTTAGCTATGATACCATTAATAGTACTATCTGCTAGTTCTTTTTCACTAGGGCTTAATACTTTTGTTAGTAAATCAGATAAAGGATATGATTCTCTAAATTGAGTAAATAATCTAATGTCATTTTCTGTTTGTTCATTACTATTCATTCTTGTTAAAGCTTGATACATACCATTAAATAGTTGATATTCTTTAATAGCTTTTTTCTCTTCAGGAGTTTGTATTTCGACACTCTTAGAAGTAAATGAATGTATTTTTTCACAGTTAATAATTAGAAAGTGATAACAAAGTTCGCGATATGTATGTAATTCTTCTTTACTAATAAATCTAATAAATTGTTCCATAAAAAAAGCACCACCCTGACTCTATAATTTAATTATATAATATTTTCATTTATAAAAAAAGTTAAAAACTATCTTTTTTTAAAATTTAAATAGTCTTATAATTAAGTCACCTTTTGGGGAGCAAAATTGGTCAAATATGAAGAAATATGGTATTATTCTAATATGTTAAAGGGGTTTTAAAATATGAAGAAGAGAAGTGAACACTTTTTTATTTTGGAAGCGTTAAAGCAAGTAGATGCTGCTCAAGCTGATTTAGATAACGAAAAGGATCCAAAGAAAGTTGTTGAGAAAAAGTATAAATTAGAAGTACTTAAACATTTAAGTTATTATATAAGTTTATTAGTAGAAAATAAAAAAGGTCAAGGGACTTTATTAGCTGCTATGACTGATATTTCTAAAGGTTATGTATCTGTTTTACCTTGTGAATATATTAAAGTAAGTAGTAATGTCGATCCATTATCATTTGTTGGTAAGTATACTTGGGTGAATGATGGTGAAGTATTATTCTGGACAGAAAACGAAAGTTCTGCCTCTGTATCAGATTTTATTAGAGCAACTTTAGAAAAGTATCCAGATTATGATTATTATATGAGTTCTATTACTGAATTCGAAGAAGATTTGAAACGTAAAGAAAAAAGTTGTTAAGATTTACAAATATAAAAAAATATATTAAAATAACAAATACTGTTCGAGGGGGAACACTTATGAAAAAGAGAAATTTATTAGAGATTATTAAACAAAGAATAGCTGAATATAAAGAAGGACAAGATATTTATTTCTTATTTCCTTCTAATGAAGACATTACTAAGAAGATGTTTACAATTGGTGCTATTATTCAAAATAATAGTTTAGAAGAATCATTAGTTAGAGATAAAAGTTTTACAGAAGATAGTTTAATGATTGAAGCTATTAGTTCTGATTGTCGTTATGTTTATGAAATTAGAATCCCTAAAACATTCTATGGTTCAGTAAATAAGTATGGTAAGATTGTTGATCAACCATTACCATTATTAACACCAAGTGAACAATATGATAAGAACAATGTAGAAATTAAAGTATTAGATTCAGCTTATGTATATGGTGTTTATGATCATGAAAATAATAGATTTGATAAGAATCCAGGTTACCAAGGATTTCATAATCCAAGAGGAGCACATTATTCTAATGAACAATTAGAAATGTTTAGATATGATATGTATGAATATGAACAAGCTTGTGCTCGTAATAGTAAAACTTATCGTGAATTAACTCAAGGTAAAGTTGAAGCAAATAATATTAAACGTACACAATAAAAGAAGATAGTAGTATCTTCTTTTTATTATGTTATAATTAACATAGAAGGTGATAACATGAAAGATAACAAAAAGGGTTTTACAGCTTTTGTTACAATTATGGGTATTGTTGCTTTTATTTTAGGTTTAGCAGTTGGTTTTGGTGTTCTAGTACTACTAGGTAATATGTAATGAAAGTATTAACGATAAAACAACCGTGGGCAGCTTTAATTATTAATGGAACTAAGAAGTATGAATTCAGATCTTGGAAGACGAGTTATCGAGGAAAGATTCTTATCCATGCAGGTTTAGGCGTTGATAAAGAAAGAAGTAAAGACTTTAGTGATCTAGAAATGCTAAAGGGGGCCATTATCGGTGAAGCTGAAATTACCGATTGTATTTTAGTAGATGAAGAGTTTGATGAATCTTTAAGAAGAGATAATGAAAAAGTATATGGTCATGATCATGTTGGTCTTTATGCTTGGAAATTAGATAATATAAAAAGATATGATGAACCTATTTATATAAAAGGTAAATTAGGTTTATGGAATTATGATAAATAGAGAAGCTATATAGCTTCTTTTTTCTTTACTTAAAAGGTATTTAAGTATAAAATAAATACTTAAGGTGGGTGGGTTTATGATTAATAATATTATTAGTTTATTAAAAAAATATTATCTAATTATAATCGCCTTTTTATTCTTTATTTTATTTAGTTTTATTATCTATAATTTTGTAACTCTTTTTAATAAGAATGATTATGAAAGAATTAATTATAAAAAGTATAATAATCTAATGATTATTAATGAACCCTCAGATGAACTTATCTATGCTGGTGATCATTTATTAAGTGATAGTTATGTAGTTGTATGTATTTCTTGTAAAAGAAATATGGATACTTTAAACTTCGCTAATATTATTAAATATACAGGTGATGATTATGTTCTTCTTTATATGGATGAATATAAAGATGATGAAAGAGTTCTTTATGATGAAGAAGAACTAACTGATTACTTAAAACCAATTATAAATGAAAAGAATTGGAAATCGATTGTTACTTATAATAAAGATGGTCAGTATGGTGATATGAATAATAAACAAATAAGTAATATTGTTGCTAATCTAGTAGAAGATAAAAGTAAGTTATATTACTTTGGTAATTACTATAGTAAGAATGAGATAAGAAATCATTATGATGAATTAGTACCTATTAAAAATAAGAATAAGAAATTATATTTATTAGGTCTATAT
>CADBLZ010000038.1 GCA_902795675.1 uncultured Erysipelotrichaceae bacterium | reverse complement strand
TGCTTCTACTTCTACTTCATCTCTATTTTGACCATCTTTATAATTTGATTCATATTTTTTTAAACCATCTTCAGGGAATAGGAATAAGTATTCTAGTCTAGTAGCTTCTTCATATGTGAATGTTTCTAAACCATCAATTATTTTTCTAATATATGATCTATTATAAGCGTCACTACCGTTTGCTAATACATCGATGATTAAGTCATCTAGTCTTTTAGCGTTTTCTTTAGAGCTATCTAATTTATCTTTAGTATTTTGAAGGATTTCTGATATTCTATCTACTTCAGCATTCATTTCTGATAGTTTAGTTTCAGATCTTTCAATTTTTTGTGATTCGTTTTCGATATAGCTATCTTTGTTATCTTTTACTTTATCTACATAAGATTCAAAAGGAATATTTATGTCAAAAGCAATAGCTAATGGTTCGAATTGGTCATTAGAAAAACTAGAGAATTTTGAAACGAATTCTTGTGAAGATTTTTTAAATGCTTCTAGAGCTGTGTTTAGAGCATTTATTTCTTCAATTTCTCTATCTCTTTCTTGTTTATTTCTATTTAGATCATTAGATATACTTTCGATATCTGCTTCGATATCTTTAACTATTCTACTGTTTTCAGAATCGCGATAGTTATAAATCTTATCTAATAAATTTAAGTCTTGCTTATTCATCTTTTCCATAGCCATACCTCTTTATTCTAATCAATTATACCATAATAATGGTATTATTTCATTTTTTTTATTTGAATCAATGGAGCACGCTTTATTGTTTCTCTATTGATTCTTTCTTTCTTTGATTTTTTAGTTTTTTCGATTGGTTGTTTTATTTCTTCTTTTATTGGTTCAGGTTTTGGTTGTTCTTGAACCTTTTTACCTAATCTATTTATTTGTTTAACTTTTGTTGGATTTAAGTTTAGTTTCTTTTTCTTCTTTTTCTTCTTAGGTGGTTCTTCTACTGGTGCTTGTTTCTTTTTACCGCTAATAGCAATGTTTATTTGTGGTGATTTCTTTACTTGATAATCAGGATCATTTTCAACATAGTAGATAGGTTTCTTTAAGCGTTTGTTCTTAGTTTCTTCTACTGCTACTACTTTGATCTTATCACCAGTTAAGTAGTCGTTAAATTCAGGGAATACTTCTTCTACTTTATCTTCTTGTTTAGCTGTGCTTAATCCTTGCATGTCAGCTATCATTTGATTTAGTTTGTTAATACGATCATCGTATTCTTTCATCTTAGATGTTAATTCATCTGTTTCTAAAATCTCATATTCTTTATTTTCTACTTTGATATTTTTCTTAGTAGATAATTGGTTATTTCTTAAATCAGTTACTTCAACTATTTCTTCCTCTTCTTCAGGAATGATTACTTGATCATTAGATGAATCAATACCAACAGAAACGATTGTTTCTGTATATTCATCTAAGAAACCAGTTGGTTCATTTGGATCTCTTGTAATTGCTTTTGAACGAATTACTTGTTGTTCTTTTTGTTCTTTAATTTCTTTTTTTCTTGTTTCTTCTTTTTGTTTTTTGTTTTGTTTTTCTTCATATAGTCTTTCTGGTTCTTCACCAGTTATTTCATCTACTTTATTTTTTAATCTTAATAGTTTGATTAGTTTATATACATCGTAGATGATATATATAATGATTGGAATCATTATTAGGATTAACCAACCTTTTTGGTTAGCTATTAAGAATTGTACACGACCAACATATGGAATGATAAATAGTTCTTTACCTAATACTTGATCATATGTTACGTATAGTGGATCAGGTTCTGAGTTATTATCTCCTTGAGTTAGGTATTCTTTTGTACCATCAGGTAATTCAGATACTTCTATTACTCTATGAGTTATTGTCATCCCTTCTGAATTAGATGCTTTTGATATGTAAGTTATGATGTCACCAACTTTGATATCGTTTTCAGATGAAGGGTGAACATTGAAAACAACATCATAAACATTTATGACTGGTGTCATACTTGGACTTACGATTGTGTAGATTGATAGTTTTGGACGATATTTTTCGTTTTTAGCATTTATTTGACTAGATACGATATTGAAGATTAAGAAAGCTACAATTAGGCACACAAAAGAAATTACTATGTAATATAGTACTTTAAAGATATTACCTATAATTGTTCCCTTCTTATTTTTCATATTATGTCCTCTTTTATCCGATTAAGTTTGTTGTTCCGTTCTTTTGAACTATTTGTAGATTAGCACTGTAATAATTTGAATAATCATTAAGTCCTAAAACTCCTTTGAATGATACATTAACAGTATAAGTAATTGTTTCTTCTGCATGAATAACTACTTCTTGTATTAGATTCTCGTCATTTAGTGGCAGAGCTTTTTCACTACTTATTTCGTTATCTTTAGTAATGGTATATATTAAATCATTTGTAGATGATAGTGATGATTTAATAGATGTTAGTTTTATATTAAAGGTGATGTCTGTGTTACCATCATTAGTAATAGTTATGGTTTTGGGTGATTGTAATACATAACCATTACCGATTCCTTGTAAATCTAAAACTGGTCCATTATTATAAGACACTGATAATGTTTGATAATAAGTTGCTTCATTAGATACTACTTTAGAAGTAGCATCTTTAGTAGCCATATATGAGTTGTAACTGAATAATAAACAAATAAGGGTTGTTGATAATGTGATAACAATGATAAAAGATGTGAAGATGAAATGTGTTTTTTCTTCTTTAGCATGAGCTTTAAGAATTAAATCATATTGTTTATCTAATTCTTTTTGATTAGTTTTCATTTGTTATCACTTCCTTTTTTATTCTGTTACGACTACTTTATAAGTACCTCCAAATGTTTTGTTAATGTTGTATGATTGATCTATTTCTTTATTAACAAAAGTGATTGTTATAGTACAAGTATTAGTCTTGTTTGTTTTTAGTTCTAAGTTTTCTAGAATTGTATTATTTTTGCTATCAATAGGCATTTGTTTATTACCTATGTTTTCGCCATTTGAACATGAGATGGAATAGATAAATTCTTCAGGGTGACCGCTATCATTCCATGTACTTGTTACGTTATCCCACACTATTTTATAGCGTATGGTATTTGAATTATTATTAGTTATTGTAAAAGATTTAGTGATTGAATCTCCTGGGTTTAAGCCTGTTATAGCTAGGTTATTTGGTTCGTTATAAATTATCGAACTCGATTTATAAGTTTTATTACTAGCAATTACAGTATTGCTATTTAAACTAGTCCTTGCTTCCTCATTAAAAAAAACTAACATCGTGCATATCACAGAAGACAAAAATGTTAGTATGGAAAAAAGGCAAACTAGTATCATCCACTTTTTACCCATATTCAATCACCCTTATTATTATTTATATAATATCAAAAATAGCATTATTATTCAATAATTTATTTGCCGATTATAATCTGCTCAGCGATTTGAAATTAGTAAAGTAAGATGTATATAAAAATAGTTTTTTAAACACTTTTAAGCAATTTATTATATAATTGTCTTAGACGATGGTGATTTTTGTTTGGAAACTAGAAACAAAATGAATTGTTTAAAAAGCTTAAATAAATGGAGGTATGTTTAATGGGTTTATTAAAAGCTTTAGGTAATGCCGTTTCATCAAATCTTGGTGATCAATTTAAGGAGTACATTACCTGTCCAGAAGTAGCTGAAAAAGATGCTATAGTAATTAGAGGGGAAGTACATTATGGTGCTGGTAATGGTAATCCAACTCCAGGTGTTATTTCTGACGGAAGTGGAATCATGGTTCCAGCTGGTATGGCAATGATGATCGTTGATCAAGGTGCTATAAAAGATTTTACTGCTGAAGCCGGATTATATACTTTCCAAGGTGGTGTGCCAACTGTATTTGAAGGTGGATTCTTCAAAGGTATTGGTGAATCAATTAAGAATATGGGAACTCGTTTCACTTATGGTGGACAAGCTGCAACAGATCAAAGAGTTTACTACATTAATACAAAATTAATTGCTGGTGAAAAATTTGGTTCTCAACAATCAATTGTTATTGCTGACCCAGTTTATGGTTCTGTTGAAGTTACTTATAATGGTGAATATTCTATTAGAGTTGCTGATCCAGTTAAATTAGTTGGTTTAGCAATCGGTGGTAATGCTGCTGATGTTGTAACATTAGATGGTATTTTCTCTAGTGAAGATTCTTCAATGTTAAAATCAAAAGTTGCACAAAGTGCTTCTAAAGTTATTTCTGATGTAATGGTTGAAAAGAATGTTTCATTCAACAGATTACAAAGTGAACTTTCTTCAATCACTGCTAAGATGAATGAAGAAGTTGCTGCAGATATTAAAGAAAGATATGGTTTAGAACTTGGTGAAGTTTTAATTCGTGTTAATGCTACTGAAGAAGCTAAGAAGATTATTCAAGAAATGGATGCAGATATTGCAAAGACTACTCGTATGGGTCAAGTTTACTCAAACAATATGGCTGGTACAATGGCTGCTGCTACTGCTGAATCTATGAAGAATGCTTCTAGTAATCCAAATGGAGCAATGATGGGCTTCATGGGTATGGGTATGGCTCAACAAAATGGTGCTGCTGTTATGAATGCTGCTAATGGTCAAGCTGTACAACCTGTTCAAGGTCAACCTGCTGTTGCTGGTGTAGTTGCTGGTGCTCCTGCTGGTACTGTTACTTGTCCTAAGTGTGGTGCTCAAGTACCTGCTGGTAAGTTCTGTACTAATTGTGGT
>CADBLZ010000037.1 GCA_902795675.1 uncultured Erysipelotrichaceae bacterium | reverse complement strand
CCACCAATGATTTCAGTTGATTTAAGTGGGAATGTAAGAATTGTTTCAAATGTTCCTCTTTCTTTTTCACCAGCTATTAAATCAGTAGATGTGTTCATTGCTGTTATAGTAACTATCATTACTAAATAGATTAAAGCAAATGAAATGATGAAGTTAGAGAAGTAATCTTGTCCTTGGGCATTAAGTTCATTAACCTCCATTTTGACACTGTTATATGCTTTTTCTGGATCCAATCCATTTTCAACAACATATGTTGTACCTAGGTATTGGTTATATTGTGTATAACAACTACCAATCATTTCTCTTAATTGCATTCCTGTTGATTCAGTTGTATCTACATTTAATATATAAGTATCTTCATTCTTTGTAATATAAGCTTGGATTTCTTTATTATCAAAATCTTCTTTTAATTCTTCTTCTGTTTTATTAACAAATGTGATGTCTTTAAATGTTGATTCAAAGATTGCTTTTTCTTCAGCAGTCATTTCATAGTTAACACCTATTTCAAATCCATCTGATTCTAACATAGAGTCATATAAACTACCAAACATAATAATAAAACCAGGTATTATTAATGGCATTAATAAGATGATTGATAAGAATTTCTTATCTCTAAAGATTGCTTTTAGTTCTTTCTTAAATGATATTAATGTATTACTCATTTTTATCATCTCCAATCAAAACAAAGAAGGCATCTCTTAGATTATCTGTCTTTGTATCTTTTAGTATTTTTTCTGGAGTACCTGAAGCTATTATTCTACCTTTGTTTAGAAGAATTACTCTATCACAAATGTTTTCAGCTTCTTCCATATAGTGAGTAGAATATAGGATTCCTTTATTATTCTTCTTTTCTTCATTAATGAAATCTAAGATTACTTTAGAAGAAATAATATCTAAACCTGATGTGGCTTCATCAAAGATGTAGTATTTTGGATCATGTACTAAACATCTAGCAATACCTACTCTTTGAGTTTGACCAGTAGATAATGTACCTATTCTTTGGTTTTTAAATGCTTCCATTCCAAATCTTTTGATTATTTCATTTATTCTTTTATCTACTACCTTTTTATCTACTTTGTAGTAATCTGCACATAAGTGCATTAATTCTAATGGAGATAGTTCTTTGTATAACTTAGTGTTACCAGATAAAAAAGCTATTTGTTTTTTTATTTCTATTTCATTATGTTTATAGTCTTTTTCATCAATTGTTAAAGTACCTTCATTAGGTTGCATTATACCTGCAATAATTCTTAACAGTGTTGTTTTACCTGCTCCATTTGGTCCAAGTAAACCAACTACTTCTCCTTCCTTTACTTCAAAGGAAATATCATTATCGGCTGTTAGAATGATTTTTTTGTTGTGTTCATTTAGTTTTTCAAATTTTTTAACAATATTATTTAATTCTATCATGTTAATTCCTCCGCATTTAATTATATCATAAAAATATATGTCTTATATACAAACAAAAAAAAGACTTTTTTAAGTCTTTTTAACAATTTTATAATTATTTATCTAAATGTGCATAATATGCTAATACTGATGGAACAGTTTGACTAGCGCCTAATACAGTTTCATATGTTACTGGTTCACCGATTTCTCCATAAAAAGTGAAAATATCATCTTCAATTATTCTGCCTTTTACAATAGATTTTTCTAATAATACCATTATAGTGTCATCGTAGTATCCCCAACTATCTTTTGTCATATTTACTCTTAAAATCCAGTAATCCACTCCATCATCTGTTTCTTCCATTACTTGAACTACTTCACCTGTAATTTTAATTTTCTTATGTAAGTAATCTTCTGGGTTTCTAAATATCTCTTTATAACTGTAGCTTTTGCAAGCACTTTGATATCCGCTCTCTACTGAGCTATTAATTATATTATTATTTGCGTCATAATACGCTGCATTGCTTTCAACATTTTCTTTGTTTATAGAAGATATATTTGTATATGATGCCTTTGAAACTAAATTTGAATTAGAATCTTTACAAATAAAGGTAATACTTGAAATCTTGTTTAAAATATCATCGCCATTTTCAGTTATTTTTAAGACATTTTTATTTGCGTTATAACCGCAAGTTGACCAATCATCCACATTATCAAAAATTATTTCAACACCATTATCTGAATCCACTGTTAATTTATCCCTAGAATATGTCCAATTTGAGGCCATTTTATTTTTAATAAATTTTGTG
>CADBLZ010000036.1 GCA_902795675.1 uncultured Erysipelotrichaceae bacterium | reverse complement strand
TTCGGTGAACCATTATTATATTCTAGATAAGGACCGTAAGCATAAATTGGTTTAGCAGTAGATCCTGGAGATGTTTTAGTATCGTAAGCTCTATTCCATAGTTTTTCACCAGATTGAGTTACGTAATCATTATCACGTCCACCATTGATAGCTAGAACTGAACCGTCTTTAACATCAGTTACAGCAACACCAATTTGTACGAAGTCTGTTTTCATGTAATTCTTTTTGAATGTGTATCCTAATTCGCCATTATTTAATTTAGTCATAACATGTTGTAAATTAGGATCCATTGTTGTATATACTAAGCAAGGAGTAGTAACTGGGTCGATACCATATTTTTCTTCTAATTGCTTATAAACAACATCGATGAATGGTTGATATTCATTTCTTTCTAATGTACTAGGATCAACTAGTAGAGATTCAACTGGAATATCATTTGCTTCATCTCTTTGTTCTTCTGTAATATATCCATGTTTAACCATTAAGTTAAGAACAACACCACGTCTTTGAGTAGCTAGTTCAATACTATTATATGGGTTATATGAAGTAGGGGCATTAAAGATACCAGCTAGTAAAGCAGCTTCTGGTAAAGATAAATCAGAAACAGATTTACCAAAGTATGATTTACTTGCTTGTTCTACACCATATGACCAGTTACCTAAGTATGGGCCATTAACATAGAATTCTAAGATTTCTTCTTTTGTATAATTCTTTTCAATCATGAAGATTGACATATAAATATCAGTAAACTTTCTAACAATACCTTCAGTACCGTGAGAAGCGATTGTACCATCATCTTTACGGCTGAATGCTAGTTTAGAAACTTGCATGGTGATTGTTGAAGCACCACCGGCACCAGATTGACCAGCAACTTGACCAAGAGATGCTTTCATGAAACGAACAACGTCGAAACCATTATGTTGGAAGAAACGAGCATCTTCTGTTGCAACTATAGCATCAACTAATACTTCTGGAAGTTGATCATATGTTACTTTTTCTCTTTTCTCAGCACCAACTCTAGCTATTTCGTTACCGTTACGATCATATATGATTGAAGCTTCTTTGTTATATAGTTTATCAGTATCGAATTCAGGAGCATTAATTACTATATATACACTGAAGACGATAATACCAACCATTAAACCAATACCAGCAATCATTAAGATAGATAATAATATATTAATGATTATACGAGCAGTTGATTTTTTCTTTTTTCTTTTTTTAGGTAAAGCTGGACTACTAACTTTTTCAGCTTTTAATATACCGTCATTAGATTTTTTTACTGCAACTAATTCTTTCTTTTTAGGAATAGTTATTTTTTTAGCTTCGCTTTTGTTTTCAGGTTTAACTAATTTTATGGCCATTTTTATTCTCCTTTATAATATATATTTTCCAATCCTTTTAGATAATCTAAAGGGGGATTATATTTTTCTTCTACTATGTATCCTTTTTCTTCAATATAAGA
Source organism: uncultured Erysipelotrichaceae bacterium (assembly GCA_902795675.1). Classification (GTDB taxonomy): domain Bacteria; phylum Bacillota_I; class Bacilli_A; order RF39; family UBA660; genus Coprovivens. Next base: position 4,693 of record CADBLZ010000036.1, on the reverse strand, counting down.
ATAAGGAATTGATTTACGATCATTGTTATCAATAAATGATAAGTAATCTTCACCAGTAAGAATAAAATACTTTTCGTTCATTTTAATTAATAAAAAAGCAATTCCTTGATGTTTTATAACAGCTCTTATTTGTTTCGTTTGATGTTCATGGATATTAGATAATGGAAAAGATGTTTTACTTAATGTTTCTTTAGCATCAAATTCAATATATTTACCTTTATATAACCCATTGTAATCTAAAGTTGATTGTTCTTTGAAATATGCTTTTTTTATTACTTTATGGTGATCGTTATATGAAACATCTACAATACCAATTGGTGTAGGTTTCTTATAGATAACTGCCATATCGTTATCTAAATAGTATTTATTAGATTTGTTTAACATATCTTCTAGATTCATACCACGATTACTATGAGATACGTTTATTTTAGTGTAAGTTTTATTTATACTATTTGGATACTTCACTGGGAAATCACCTTATATAATTATACTATATTTAGTTTATAAAATATAGAGCAAATTGAATAGAATTGCAGCAATTTAAAAATGGCGCTGCCTTGACATTTAAACACATAGTACTATATAATTATGACATAAGAAGGGTGATTTTATGTATAGTGGTAAAATTCAATTAACTACTCAAGATATTTTAGATAAGGAATTTAAGATTGATGCTAACGGTTATAGAAGACCAGAAGTTGATGAATTCTTAGATATTGTTATGAGTGATTATAATAATTATAATGCTGAGATAAAATCATTAAGAAAAGAGCTTTCTTTATTAAATGATGAAAATACTAAATTAAAGAATGAACTTAGACATTTAAGAGCTAACATTGAAGCAGCTGAAGGCTCTGCTAATGGAAATACAGTTAATAATGTTGACCTTCTTAGAAGAATTAGTCAATTAGAAAAAATTGTCTACGGAAAAGACGAATAAAATCTTAGGCAAACGCTGCACTTAGTGTAGAGGAAAGTCCAAGCTCACAAAGTCTGTGATGACTTTAGTGTTCGTGCTAGGGGAAAAAATAACCCTAGGTAGCTTATGCTAACGGCTTCGAAATGGTCCCACGTGGATCAAATTAGATGTAAAAGTGCCAAAGTGACGATGCCACTAAGCAATTAGTGGAGTGGAACGTGGTAAACCCCGCGAGTGAGAAACCCAAATTTTGGTAGGGGAGTCTTCAAGTCAGAAACGAATGACAAGAAGGACCTAGTAATAGGTAGATAAATGTTTGCCCATCTTTATAGATGACAGAACGTGGCTTATTAGATTTTATTTTTTTTATTTTGTGAAGAAAAGGATGTGAATATTCTTGGATGATATAGGAAATCTTTTGAGAGAATCTAGAGAGTCTCAAGGTGTTTCGATTGAAGAAGCAAGTGAAGATCTAGATATTAAAAAGATTGTTTTAGAAAACATCGAAGATGGTAACATTGGAAGTTTTAAAGATATCTTCTTACTTAAAGATTATCTTACTAAGTATGCTAAGTATTTAGGATTAGATGATAAGAAAGTAATCGATAATTTTAATGATTATTTATTTGAATACACTTCAAAGATACCGTTAGATGAAATTGAAAAAGCAATTGAAGATAAGAAAAAAGATGAAAATAGAAACCCTGAAGAAAGAATAGTATCTCCATATACTAGTCCAACTAAAAGGGATAGCAAAGTTAAAATCGTTATTATTGTAGCTTTAATTATTATCGCTACTTTAGTAGCAATATTTATGGTTAGTAAGTTTTCTGTTAATAGTAGAACGGCAAATATTGTCAGTTATAATGGATAGGATGGTGTAATTTAATGGAAAAAACTAAGAAAAAAGGTATGAATTTACCTAATAAAATTACTTGTGCAAGACTTATTATTGCGGCAATACTTTTAGTAATTTTAGTATTACCTTGGGATCAAATGGGAGTTGATTGGCCAGTATATAATGTTTATGGAACTGTAAATGCTAATTTATTATACTTAATCGCTGGTGGTTTATTCTTAATTGGATCAGTTAGTGATTTCTTAGATGGATATATCGCTAGAAAATATAATTTAGTTACTGACTTTGGTAAAGTAACTGATGCTATTGCAGATAAAGTATTAGTTAATGGTGTTTTAGTTATTTTAGCTGTTAATAGTTTTATACCATTAGTTGTTCCTGTAATTATTATTACAAGAGATATCGTTGTAGATGCTATTAAGATGCAATCTGGTAAGAAGGGTAAAGTTGTTGCTGCTTCATGGCCTGGTAAAATTAAAACTATTTGTATGATGATTGGTGTTACTTTAACATTCTTCTATGATATGCCATTTGCATTTATTGGAAATGGTATTCCAATCGATCAAATCTTTATTTATATTGCAACTATTATGAGTATTATTTCTGGTTGCCAATACTTTATGGCTTACAAAGATTCATTTATGGGAGACATGTAAAATTAGAATTTGGTTATTAAAAAATAACTAAATTCTTTTTTTATGCAAAAAAATGTACTAAAAAACAAATGTTCGAAAAAGTATTGACAAAGTTATTTATGATAGTTTAAAATTAAGATGTCATTACAAAGTGGGAGGACAAAATATGAAAACAGTAAAAACGGATAAAAAGGACGATAAAGCTTTAGACCAAGTACTTGCCGATATTGAAAAACAATTTGGTAAAGGTTCAATAATGAAGCTTGGATCTGAAGAACATTTAAATATAGAAACAACTAGTAGTGGATCAATTTCACTTGATATTGCTCTTGGTGCTGGTGGATATCCAAAAGGAAGAATAGTTGAAATCTATGGACCAGAATCAAGTGGTAAAACAACATTTGCATTAGAAGCAATTGCAGAAGTTCAAAAGAACGGTGGTAGAGCTGCATTTATTGACGCTGAGCATGCACTTGATCCAATTTACGCTAAAAATCTAGGTGTTAATATTGAAGATTTATTACTTTCTCAACCAGATACTGGTGAGCAAGCATTAGATATTTGTGAAGCATTAGTTAAAAGTGGAGCAATTGATATTGTTGTTATCGATTCTGTAGCTGCTTTAGTTCCACAAGCTGAAATTGAAGGTGAGATGGGTGATGCTCATGTTGGTCTTCAAGCTAGACTAATGTCACAAGCTTTAAGAAAACTTTCTGGTACTTTAAGTAAAACAAATACAACTGCAATATTTATTAATCAATTAAGAGAAAAAGTTGGTGTGTTCTTTGGTAATCCGGAAACTACTCCAGGTGGACGTGCGCTTAAGTTCTATTCTTCAGTAAGACTTGAAGTTAGACGTGGCGAACAAATTAAGATGAATGAACAAGTTATCGGAGCAAGAACTAACGTTAAAGTTGTTAAGAATAAAGTAGCTCCTCCATTTAGAACTGCATCTGTTGATATTATGTATGGTCAAGGCGTATCTAAAGAGGGCGAAATCGTTGATTTAGCTAGTGATATCGATATCATCGATAAGAGTGGTGCTTGGTATTCTTATAAGGGTGAAAAGATAGGCCAAGGTAAAGAAAATGTTAAAGCTATGTTAAAAGAAAATAGTGAATTAAGAGATGAACTTGAATATAAAATTAGGGAACATTATGACATCTTAAATGGAATGAAAAAACCTAAAGAAGTTGAGTTAGGTGATTTACCAACTGAAGAAACAGAGGAAGAATAGTCTTCTTCTTTTTTTTCTTGAAATGTCAAGACATAATGACTTATAATAAAGTTATAGAAATTTATTTTCTATATATAAGATATTGGAGGAAAATATGACATTGTTAGCAGAACAAGTGGTCAACGAGAGTGCTCGTCTTTTTGACCCAATGTCAATTTTGGCCTTCTTTGTCGGTGCTGTCCTTGGAGTTATTATAGTAGTTATAATAGTTTATTTTCGTAGTAAAAATTCCGAAAATAAAGCTAGTAAAATGATTGAACAAGCTAAGAGAGAAGCTGAAAAACAAAAAAGAGATTCTCTTTTAGAGTTGAAAGAAGAAAGTTACCGTTTAAAACAAGAAACGGATAGAGAAATAAAAGAAAAGAAACTTGAAATTAAAGAAGATGAAGAAAGACTTTTACAACGTGAAAAAAACTTAGATAAAAGAGAAGAAAATCTTCAAAATAAAGATAACTTGTTAGATCAAAAAGACAATAATTTAATTAAAAAACAAAAAGAATTAACTGATAAAGAAGCTAAGATAGACGAATTATTAAAACAAGAAATGGAACAACTTGAAAAAGTTGCTAATTTCTCAAAGGAAAAAGCACATGATTTAATCATGAAACGTGTTGAAGAAAGTATGTCACACGAAATAGCTGAATATATTAAAGAGCAAGAAACAGAAGCTAAGTTAAAGGCTAATGAAACAGCTAAGAATTTGATTGTTGAAAGTATGCAAAAATATAGTAATGATGTTGTTTCAGAACAAACTATCAGTACTATTACATTACCAAATGACGAAATGAAAGGCCGTTTAATTGGTCGTGAAGGTCGTAATATTAGAACAATCGAATCTGTAACAGGTGTAGATTTAATTATTGATGATACTCCTGAAGCAATTGTTATTTCATCTTTTGATCCTCTTAGAAGAGAAATTGCTAAGATAACAATTGAAACTTTAATTAAAGATGGACGTATCCATCCAGCAAGAATTGAAGAAGTTTATGATAAGGTATCTAATGATATGAACAATAAGATTACTGAACTTGGTAATCAAGCTT
>CADBLZ010000035.1 GCA_902795675.1 uncultured Erysipelotrichaceae bacterium | reverse complement strand
TTCGAATGTTTGTGCTGGATTCTTTTCTTGAATTAGTTTACGAGCATAATTCTTAACTTTGAAATCTGTTTGGTCGATATCATAGAAATGTTTCTTTTCAGGATTTAGTTCTAGATATGGTTGTTTACCATCATCTAGGATTGGTGTTCTTCTTAATTGTTCGATTGCTTGTGGAATGTGTCTATTATAGATTTGGCTATTAGCAACTTCCCAAGTAAATTCACCAGGAATTAAGTTACAATCTCTAGCAACCATTAACATTAATGCAAGATATTGCATTTGGTTGATACAACCTGCAACCATGAAGTCACTAGATCTTTGAATTAGTTTCATGTCTAGGTAATCGATACCATCACGTCCGTGGCGAACGTTAAAGATTACGGAATAAGCACAAGGTTTTAAACCATGTGGTTTTTTGAAGTCATCATATTGCCACATATCTAAAATGTGTCTTCTTCCATCTGGGTCTTCTTTTATTTCAGTAAGAATAAAGTTAGTTAAGTCATGAGCTTTGATAATAGCACCATATGTACCTGTACCAATTGATCTTGTATGACCTACTTCCCATTCATCCCACCATGTTACACCATGTTTTTCTTTTAAGAGATTTAAGTCAGTTGATTGTTCTTGGTAAATCCATAAGATTTCACCAATTGATTTTTGAACAGCAATTGGTCTTAAAGTTATTAAAGGTGATTCACCTTTAGATATATCATATGTCCAGTGACATTTATTGTTAACACTTAAAGTGTAAGCTGGTGCACCATCTTCGTAATGTGGACGTGGGTTTTCATCCCAGCAACCTTCTCTTAAGATTTGGTCCATTAAAACTTTAGCGTTACGGTCACCCATTGTTCCAATACGGTTACCATTTGCATCTAGTAAGTATTTACCATCTTCTTTTATTTCCGGATAAGATAACTCTTCTAATGTGTAAATAGTACCATCCTTTTTAAATGCTCTTTTATTAATATAATTTAAATCTATCATTATACAAAACCTCCCTATTAATATAAATATGATTTAATTATTCATCTATAACTCTTGTTCTTGTTAATTCTTTTTTCTTTATTAGGTAAAGACGATATATGGTTTTACGTTCTTGAGAACCATCTTGTAAACCATCACTAGATATATGTAATTGAACGGTATATTCTGGTAGCAATTCTTCTAAGATATGTCTACTTATCCAAACACCATTTATTCTGAATAACATGTCATAAATATCTTGACCATGATATAGTTCTGATACTTGTGATTCAGATGTGAAAGATGGATCAGGATTTTCTTCATATTTCCTTTGAATCATGTAAGCGTAGAATACAGAATTACTAATAATGTTACTTAAGAATGTATCATCTTTACTTAATGTCTTTCCATCAGATGTGAGATATTCCTTGTATGTTATTAAATCCATTATTGTCCCCCTAACTATTTATTATTTAAATAAACTATTAACTATTTTACTTGCTATTTTATTACCTATTTTATTTTCTACTTTTGTTTCTAGTTTTTCTGCAAAAGTTTTCTTGTTACCCTTTTTTGTTGTCTTAGGTGCTTCTTTAACAGTTTCTTTATTTGTTTCAGTAACAACTGTTTTAGTTCTTTCTGGAAGTGGTCTTCCATTTAAGCGAGCAAGTGTACAAGCGCGTTCATATTCTTCATCAGACATTTCAACTGTTTGAGTTGCTCCTTTAGGTGCTTCTACAGGTGCTTGGGCAGCCATTTCTTTTATTTTTTCTTCAGCAGAATGATTATCGATTACTTCATCATATTTACCATATAATGAACTAGATTTTATTATTCTACTTCTTTCATCATTTGTTATTGTACCAATATAACTTTCTGGTGGTAAGACATTACATCTTTCAACGATTTCAGGTTCACCTTCATCTGTTTGGAATGAGATTAATGCTTCACCAGTTTTTAATTCTGTAATAGCTTTTTCAGTATCAATATTTGGATTTTCTCTAAATGATTGAGCAGCAGCTTTTACGGTTTTTAGTTCTTCTGGTGTATAGGCATGTAAGTTATGTTGTACTCTATTACCTAATTGATTCATGATATCTTTTGGTATATCACTTGGAGATTGTGATATAAAGTATAAACCGATACCACGAGATCTAATTAGTTTAACTACTTGAACTATTCTTTTTAAACGATAGTCAGGCATGCCATTAAATAATAGGTGCGCTTCATCGAAGAAGAAGACCATTTTAGGTTTATCTAAGTCACCTACTTCTTCTGATTCATTAAATAATCTTGTTAGTAGCCATAGTAAGAATGATGCATATAAATCTGGATTACTAAATAGTTTTACAGCATCTAAAATATTTACATAACCATAACCATTACTATCTTTTTCGATAAAGTCATTGATGTTGAATTCTGGTTCACCAAAGAATGAACCTAATCCTTCACTTTCAAGTGCTAGTAAGGATCTTTGAATAACACCAATTGATTGTGTTGTTACAGTACCATATTTAGTTGTGTATTCTTTTCTTTTATCTGCTATATAGTTTAATAATGCTTTTAAGTCTTCTAGATTAGATAGTTCTAGTTTTTCATCTTCAGCTACTTTAAACAAGATAGCTAAGACACCTTCTTGAGCTTCTGTTAAACCTAACATGATAGATAAGATTTGATAACCAACATCAGATACTTTAGCTCTGATTGGGTGACCATTTTCACCATAAATATCAAAGAAGTGTACTGGATAAGCTTTGTAACTATATTCAGTAAGATTATATTCTTCTATTCTTTTTTTGATGAAGTTTGTTTCTTGACCAATTAAAGCAGTACCAGCTATATCACCTTTTACGTCAGCAATAAATGTTGGAACACCTGCAGCTGATAATGATTCAATCATTACTTTAGCTGTAACTGTTTTACCTGTTCCTGTTGCACCTGTTATTAAACCATGACGATTAGCCATCTTTAATGATAAGTTAATATCTTTATCAGGTGTTTTAGCAATTAATAGTTTATTATTAAGATACATATTATTTCTCCTTTGTTAATATTATATTCATTTTTTTATTAACTTCTAGTCTTATCTTCGCTAAGTGTATCTAAATATTGATTTATTTCTTTAGCTGCAGATATTTGTTCTTCTAAATTTGGTGATTGGATAAATATCCTTATAGCTTTATTTACATCATCAACATAAGCCATATTATAATCATGAGTATTTTTAAAATATTCTTTGATACGTTTTATTGTACTTCTAAATAATTCTTTTATTTCATTTGAAAGACCTTTACGTTCTTCCATGTATTTTAATTTTTCATTTTTAAAATTAGTTAAGTACTCTCTATTATATTCTTTAAGAATACTTTCTAATCTTTCAAGACCTACTTGTTTTATTAATTCAACTGAACCTTCAACTGATTTAAAAATATCAGCAGTTACTTTTACTTCAGGAAGTTTCTTTTGTAAGTATACGATGAACTCATATTGCCAGTTAACAAAGTCACGATTTAAGTCGTCAAAGTAAGAAGTGAAATGTCCACCTTTACCATCAATGTTACCATGACCTAAATTATATGGTGTTCTAGTTGTTTCAGCAAGATCAATGATTGATTCATCTAAAATGTTATTTAGAGTCGGATCATATTCATGATATCTAAAACCAACACCATTTGGATATATGCCAAGTGATGTTAGGAGCATGTTGATTGCTAAACCTTCATCACCAGAATATATAACTAGCTTTCTCTTTTTTATTTCTTCCATTAGTTCAGGATTATTTTTAAGAGAGTTATATTTTTCTTTAGACATTAAGATGATAGCGTTTTTAGATATTGGAAATGATTCATGACTCATATCTAAATAAGCATCTTGGTATGCCATAGAATAACGATATGGTGAATTTAGAAAATTATCTAAATCATCAATAATAGTAAAGTTACGATCAGTTGTTACAGCGTTATATGACCCTGTATGACTTAGTGCTGTATTGATTGTAAAATGTTTTGTTGATCTAAAATGTACTGGTCCATAAATGGCACCTATTTCAGGATCAAGTTCTTCGATTTTTTGTCTTAATGCTTCTTTCTCTTTTAGAAGTGCATTTAGATCAAACTCTAAACTTTGTTTTTTTGGTGGCATTTGTTTTTCTGCTACCATTTTTCTTATTTGATAAGATAAAGGATTTATTACTCTTTCATATTGAGTTGTTTTAGAAGATAATTCCCAGTTAAATCCATATGGGAAGTTATCATCATTTCTAATTAATTTAAATTTATCTTGGTAACCTTGTTTTTTTATTTTTTCAGCTAGTAAACGAAGGTTATTTTTGTATTTAGCTATAGTTAATGGATCAGTAGTATCGATAACGTTATCAAGTGCTAAGTTAACTAGCTCATTAGAAGTAAATTCAATTGGTTTTTCTTCTATTTGAACGATTGATCCAGTTAAGTCTTCTTCTTTTATATCATTTTTGTGTAGAGCATTTTTTAGTAAACTTAGAAAACTCATATTATCACCATTAATATTATAACATAATAAAAAAATAGGTATTCACCTATTTTGTATTTATGTACTTAGTTAACCATTCTTTATACAGTTTTTGATCTTGGAAGGTATCTTTATGTTCTTCTTTAGTTGGATCTAAGAAAGTAACTAGTTTACCTTTTTTATATAATAAAACAGATGGTGCATATTGAATTCTTTTAGCAATAGATGTTTTTCTTATTTCACCATAAGGTATTCCATATAAACGAATACCTAGTTCTTCATGAACTGGTTTAAATATTTCATCACATCTTATTGGTAATGAACAATATGGATTATATGTATATACGATAAATGATTCTTTATTATCTATTAGTTCACTAAGTTTATCATAATCTATTACATCATATGAGTATTCATATTCACTATCTGATAAAGTGAATTTATGAGGAATAGAAAGAATTATAAAACTTGTAGTAAACAGAATTATTAAGATAATTAGAATTATACTTTTTAAATGTTTCATTAATTAGATGCCTCTACTTTATGTAGTAGTGAAAAATCAATATTATGATATGGTACTTTAGCAAAATTATAATAATCT
>CADBLZ010000034.1 GCA_902795675.1 uncultured Erysipelotrichaceae bacterium | reverse complement strand
ATCAACATCATTAGGAGCTGGTTATTTTCAAACTAATAAATATGCAGATTTTATTCAATATGATTTTCATGAAGTAGCCCGAAGTTATTCTAAAATAATAAATTTTATGAATAATGTATATAATAATGCAAAAGTATCAAATAAAAAAGGCGAAGTTGATAGTAGAATACTATATGATATTTTTACTATTACTAAAAAAGCTTGTTCTAACCTTGGCATTCATTGCCCAGATGCATTTTCATTATATGATTCAATTACTGGAGATCCATATGCTGAAAAAAGTGCGTTGTTAGATATTCCTTTTGAAATAGATGAAACGAATACTATAGAACAAGATGTTCTTATAACATCACTTCCATATACAGTAACTGCGCCATCATTTACATGGGAAGGACCTAGAAAATATGAATTACCTGTAACTAATCCACCAGCAAAAATTTGGTATAAACAATCTTATTTAGATAATAATCCAACACTTAAATAAAAGATAATAATATGTTAGAGATATATTAATATTCTGATTAGCTATATGACATGGATACTATATAGTCATATTTGATTGCGATTTATAGTAACTATTAAAATGACTTAAAAATTGACGGAATTATACTAAATTTCGTCTTTTTTTATGCTATAATTATTGAATAGAAATGGTGTGATTTAACATGGCAGATCAAAAAATACATTGGTATCCTGGTCATATGGCTAAAACAAAAAGATTAATAAAAGAAAAATATGACTTAATAGATATCGTATATGAAGTCTTAGATGCTCGTATACCATATTCATCTAAAATGAATGATTTAGATGATCTTATAAAAAATAAACCACGTATTATTATCATGAATAAAAAAGATCTAGCAGATATTAATATAACTAATAAATGGGTTAAATATTATGAAGATAAAGGGTATAGAGTAATACTAACTAACTTAAAAGATGATAAATCAATTAATGAAATAGTTAACTTAACAAAAGAATTAACTCAATTTATTCAAGATAAAAGATCATCTAAAGGTTTAAATAACAAAACAATCAGAGCTTTAGTAATCGGCATACCAAATGTTGGTAAATCAACATTTATTAATCGTATGGCTGGCAAAAATGTTGCTAATATAGGTAACAATCCAGGTGTAACTAAAGAAGTAACATGGTTAAATACTAAATATGATATTAGTATTTTAGATACTCCAGGTATCCTAATGCCTAACTTAACTGATGAGAATGTTGCTCTTAATTTAGCATCTATGAGTGCTATACCAAGAGATATCTTACCAGTTGATAAAGTAGCTATCTATATCTTAAATATGTTAAATGATTATTATAAAGATTATTTAAAGAATCTATATAACATTGAAGAATTAGATAATGATAACTTAGATATCATGTATGATATAATAGGTCATCGTATTGGTGCTATTGTATCTGGTGGTAATGTTGATTACAAAAAAGTATCCAATCGTATCCTAGAAGATATTAAACAAGAAAAAATTAAAGGTATAACTTTTGATAGAAAGTAGGTAACTTATGATAAGTGATGTAATAAGAACATATTTAGAAGAAGAATTAAATATTAACGAAGACTTAACCGACGATGAAAAAATAAAATTCTATAAACGTTTAAGAATCTATTTAACACATTCACGTACAGGTGAATCTGCTGGTAGAACAGATGAATATTTTATAACTAGAATGAATAAGTTAGTAAAATATGCTTCTTATATTGGTTTAAGTAGTAAACAAATCTTTACTATTTTAACAAATGATTTCTCATTCATTAATCAAACAGAGATAATCGGTGAAAAATATTTATTCCTAGGTTTGATTGAAGATGAAGAAAACTCAGTAAGATTACATCATTTATTACAAAAACCAAAAGACTTTAGAATGTCTACTACTAAAATGAATAAAAGATATTCATTCTTACAAAAATATGGATATCCTAATATTAATTTTAATAATGTTGTTCATATGAGTGATAAAGAATTCTTAAATCTATTTGTTAGAACAACATACTATAAACCATATCAAGTATTTAATGATATAGTTGATGCTGAAAACGCATATAATTATTTTGTGGCTGAAGAAGTTAAACTAGAAGACTTAATGAAACTTCCACAAAACAAGGAGATTATGAGCAATGCTATACAAAGTAGAAGCGGAAAATAGATTAGATTACGAAAAAGATCTATATAAAAAAGGTTACAAATTAATTGGTGGAGTAGATGAAGCAGGTCGTGGACCTTTAGTTGGTCCTGTTGTAGCTTCATGTGTTATCTTACCAATTAACTATCATCATGAATATCTAAATGATTCCAAACAACTTTCTGAAAAGAAAAGAGACGAATTATATGATGTTATCATGAAAGATGCTATATCTGTTGGGATAGGTATTGTTGAAGCCGATGAAATAGATCGTATTAATATCTTAGAAGCTTCTCGTAAAGCAATGATGTTAGCAATCGAAGATATGAAAATAAAACCTGATTATATCTTAACTGATGCAATGGATCTACCAACTGAAACACCATACACTAAAATTATTCATGGTGATGCTAAAAGTTTATCTATTGCAGCAGGTAGTATAATTGCTAAAGTAACAAGAGATCGTTTATTACTAGAATTAGATAAAGAATACCCTGAATATGAATTTAAAAAACATAAAGGATACCCAACTAAAAAACATCTAGAAAATATTCGTAAATATGGTTTACTTAAAAATTATAGGTTTACTTATAAACCTGTTAGTGATTTAATTAAAGAAGATAAAAATGTGGTGATAAGATGAAATTATTGTATAGTAAAGTTTTTAAAAACTATTTACTACTAACAGTAGTACTCTTTTTAAGTGAAATAATTTTTAGACTAGTTAATGGTTTATCAATCATTGACTGGGCTGTCCTAAGAATTTTCTTAGCTGTTAATATTATCAGCTTATTACTAGGTGCATTATATTCATTTACAGGTCGTATAGCAGGTAACATACTTGTATTTATTACTTGTCTAGCTAGCCAAATAGATGGGGTCGTTCAAAGTGGATTTAAGAATTATGTTGGTACATACATGTCTTTAGGTAATGCTCCTCAAGCTATGGCTGTAAGAGATTATGTAACAGATTACTTTCATTCATTTAAACCATCATTTTGGTTAATCTTCTTACCAATTATAATTTTAATTATTTGGTATATCTTTATTGATCGTCGTATTTATATATCTGAACGTAACGAAGAAATCGATTTCGCTGATAAATTTGATTCTAAAGAAAGAAAAGAAAAAAATACTAAGAGAATTATTAAAGATAAAAAGAATGCTGATATTGTATCTAAAATAAATGCAGTTGTAATAGCTACTGTTTGCTCTGTCTTCTTTTATTCATCACTATCAGCTGGTTTTATGCAAAATAAATTACAATTAGAATCCAATAAAGATTTATTCTTTAACCCCGAATTACCAAATATAGCAGTTAACCAATTTGGTTACAATGTCTATTTATTTAGTGATATTCGTTATACTTATTTTGGTAACAAACAAGCTGTTAACTTAGAAACAGTTGAACTATCAAAACCAAAACAAGTAGAAAGTGATTATACACGTCATATTGATGATTCTTTATGGGAAGAATTAGCTAAGAAAGAAAGTAATAATAACTATATAACATTAAATAATTATTTATTATCTCAACCAATTGAAGATAAAAATGATTATACTGGTATTTATAAAAATAAAAACTTAATCGTTATTATGATGGAATCAACTACCAATATCATATTAAATGAAAAGTATTATCCTAATATGTATAAACTATATAGTGAAGGTATGTCATGGACTAATAACTATAGTCCACGTAATTCATGCTCTACAGGTAATAACGAAATAAGTGGTATGACATCATTATTTACTATTAATAATGCATGTACAGCTAATCTATATCGTAATAACAAATATCCTGAATCTATTTTCAGTTTATTTAATAATGCTGGTTATGAAACAAGTTCATATCATAACTACACTGATCAATATTACTATCGTTCAATCATTCATCCAAACATGGGTAGTGGACACTTCTATGGTGTTCAAGAACTTGGTATTCCATATTCTAATGTATATCAAGAATGGCCAAGTGATGTTGAACTAGTTGAAAAAGTATTAGAGTTAACTAAAGATCAAGATAAATATATGGTATGGTTAACAAGCGTGACAGCTCATCAACCATATACTCAAAGTAGTGAGTACGGAGATAAATACCTTGACTTATTTAGTGATACTAACTATGATATATCACTTAAGAGGTATATGTCTAAGCTTAAAGAGTTTGATAATGCTATCGGTGAACTTCTAAAAGGATTAGAAGCACAAGGTAAATTAGATGATACAGTTATCGTCCTATATGGTGATCATTATCCATATGGTCTACAATCAAATGTATTAAATACATACTTTGATTATGACGTAACAGAAAACCTACAAACTGATAGAACACCATTTATCATTTATAACTCTGAACATAAAGGTGCTAAATTTGATACTTATACTTCTTATGTAAATATTGTACCAACAATAGCTAACCTTTGGGATTTCACAGATTATGATCCTCGTTTATATTTTGGTAAAGATATCTTATCTAATAACTATGAAGATAGAGTAATCTTTGCTGATGGATCATGGCAAGATGATAAAGCCTTTTATAATGCTACTACTGGTAAAATATCATATTTCTCAGCTAATAATACATATACCGATGATGAAGTTGTTAAGATTAATAGCACAGTAAAACAAAGAATTAATATGTCTAACTTAGCTATTAAAACTGATTACTTTAATTATCGTGAAGAAGCAATTAAAAATGCTAAGACTTCCGTAGCTGAAAGTACAGAAGACAAGGAGAATTAAGTAATATGAAAGACCTAATAATTGTAGAATCACCACATAAAACAATTGCCATAAGTGAATTTTTAGGTAAAGATAATTACATCGTATCTGCCTCTAAAGGACACGTTAGAGATTTAAAAATAGCAGGATCAGAAGGATTAGGTGTTAATATTGATGAAACTAAAAATCCTTATGAATTTAGTCCTGTATATGAAATATCTTCAAGTAAAGCTAAAACAGTTAAAGACTTAAAAGCTTTAGTTAAAAATGCTAAACATGTTTATCTAGCAACCGACCCCGACCGTGAGGGTGAAGCTATAGCTTGGCATTTAAAAGAAGTTCTTGAATTAAAAGAAGGCGAATATGATCGTGTAACATTTAATGAAATTACAAAAAATGTTGTTCTTGAAGGAATGAAAAATCCTCGTAGTATTGATATGGATTTAGTTCATTCACAAGAAACAAGAAGAATCCTTGATCGTATAATTGGTTTTAAATTATCAGCTATATCAAAGAAATACGTATCTGGTGGTATAGCAGCTGGTCGTGTTCAATCAGTAGCTTTAAAACTAATATGTGATCGTGAAGAAGAAATTCGTAATTTCGTTCATGAAAACTTCTATACAATAACTTCTATATTTCCAAAATTTGAAGCTGGTTTAAAAAAATATAAAGGTGAAAAATATGAAGAAATACCAGATGAACAAGAAGCAGATAAAGTAATCTCTTCATTATCGCCTAAATACTTAATTACTAATATTGATAAAAAAGAAAAAGATAAAGCGTCACTAGCACCATTTAAAACTAGTACCTTACAACAAACTGCAATCAATCAATTAAGTGGATTCAATTCAAAGAAAACAATGACTGTAGCTCAACATTTATATGAAGGTAAAAAGATTGGTGCTGGTACAGTAGGTTTAATAACTTACATGCGTACAGATAGTGAAAGAATGTCTCCTGAATTTATTAATGAAACATTTGAATATATTGAAAAGAATTATGGTAAAGACTATGTAGGTTTTGTTAAAAAACAAAAGAAAGATGAAAACATGCAAGATGCTCACGAATGTATCCGTGTAACATCTATTTATCGTACTCCTGAATCAATTGAAAAATATCTAGATAAAGATGAGTTCAAATTATACTCTCTTATTTATGCTAGAAGTTTAGCTGCTTTAATGGCTCCAAGAAAATATCTTGCAACTGATGTTACTTTAATGAATAACGATTACGAATTCCATGCAACTGGAAGCGTAACTACATTTGATGGTTATTCTAAAATCTATAGTACATATGAAAAAGTTGAAGATACAGTAATTCCTGAACTAGAAGTTAATACTGAAATTGAAGCTACTGAAGTTAAAAAAGAAGAGCATGAAAAGAAGGGACCTGCAAGATATACTGAAGCATCTTTAGTAAAAGAACTTGAATCAAAAGGTATTGGTCGTCCTTCAACATATGCAACTATTATTGATCGTAACTTCCAACATAAATATATTGATAAAGATAAAAAGAACTTATTCCCAACTGAATTAGGGGAACAAGAAAATAAATTCTTACAAGAAAACTTTAATAACTTTATTAATGAAACTTATACCAAAGAAATGGAAGATAAGTTAGATGATATTTCTGAAAAGAAAGAAGAAGGAAATGCTGTATTAACTGATGCTTACCAAAAAATAGCTGGTGACATCGATGAAACTAAAAAGACAGCTGTTAAGTTAGTTGTTAAAGTAGGTCGTGAATGTCCAGAATGCGGCGGTGACTTAGTTGAACGTAATGGTAAATTTGGTAAGTTTATAGCTTGCTCAAACTATCCAACTTGTAAGTACACTGAACACGTAGAACAACCAAAACCAGAAACAGATGGTGAAGTAGAAAATACTGAGCCAAAAGAAGAACCAATCCCAACTGGTGAAAAATGTCCAGAATGTGGTGGCGACTTAGTCGAAAGAAAAGGTCGTTATGGTAAATTTGTTGCTTGTTCAAACTTCCCAACTTGTAAATATATTAAAAAAGAAGAAAAAGAAGTTGTTGAAGTATGCAAATGTCCAAATTGTAAAACTGGTAAGATTGTTGAAAGAGTATCACATAAATTTGGTAAAACAAATACATTCTATGGATGCAACAACTATCCTAAATGTCGTACAACATTTAGCAAAAAACCAACTGGTGAAAAATGCCCAGAATGTGGTGAAATGCTAGTTGAAGGAACACATAAAATAGAATGTTCAAATAAGATGTGTGAATTTGAAAAAGAAAAGTAGAATAATTCTACTTTTTTTATTGTTTAACTTTAAAATAAATTGTGATAAAATTAATAAGAATAGGGTTGGTAGTTATGCAAAGTGTTAATAATTCAAATAATAATTCAGTTAACAAAAAAGAAATTGTAAAAAAATTACTTAAACAAACAATCGATTCTCAAAACGAAGACGAACTAATTGAAATGCTTATCGATAAACCTATTTCATTCGATGTCGATAAAGAAGAAGACAAAAATGAAACTAGGGGTGATAAACTAGCAGATAAAGTTGCTGAAGTTGCTGGTTCATGGCCATTCATTATTGGTTTCTCTGGTTTCCTAATTGGTTGGATTATTGTTAATGTAGCCTTCCTAGCTAATAAAGCATGGGATCCATATCCATTTGTATTACTTAACTTAGTACTATCTTGTTTAAGTGCTTTACAAGCACCAATCATCATGATGAGTCAAAATAGACAAGGTAAGAAAGATTCACTACGTAACCAAAATGATTACCAAATAGATTTAAAATCAGAACTAATTCTAGAAGACTTACATGACAATATCAAAAAAGTCTTAAGTGCTCAAAATAAAATGGTTAGATATATTGATAAAGAAAACTTCCGTGAACTAGAAGAAAATGAAAGAATAGTAAAACTAGAAAGACAAGTTGCTCGTTTACAAAGAGAAAAAGAAGAACTAGTTAACGAACTAAATCAAATTAAACAACAAAAAAATAAACCTAAAAAGACTAATAAGCCTAAAAAGAAATAACTTTAATAGAGTTATTTTTTTATTGTATGATATAATAAGCGTGGTGAAAAAACTATGAAACAAGACAAAATGCGTAATTTTAGTATAATAGCTCACATTGATCATGGTAAAAGTACTCTAGCAGATAGAATACTAGAACTATCTGGTGAAGTATCATCTCATGATATGAAAGACCAAATTCTAGATTCAATGGATCTAGAACGTGAACGTGGAATAACTATTAAACTAAATGCTGTAGAACTAACATATAAATATCAAAATGAAGATTACTTACTTCACTTAATAGATACTCCTGGCCATGTCGATTTCAGTTATGAAGTATCTCGTTCATTAGCAGCTTGTGAAGGAGCGTTATTAATTGTTGATGCTGCTCAAGGTATTGAAGCACAAACATTAGCAAACCTTTATCTAGCAATGAATGATGACTTAGTAATAATTCCGATTATTAATAAAATAGATTTACCTAATGCCGATATTCCTAAAGTAAAAAAAGAACTAATCGAAACTCTAGGATTTAAAGATGAAGAAATCTTATTATGTTCTGCTAAAACTGGTCAAGGTGTAAAAGAAATCATGGATGCTATTGTTGAAAGAATTCCATCTCCAAAGTCATCAAATGAAGAAAAAACAAGAGCATTAATCTTTGATTCACACTTTGATTCATATCGTGGTGTTATCGCTTTAGTAAGAGTATTTGAGGGTGAAATAAGAAAAAATGACACTATCAAAATGCTTGCTACTGGTGCTGAATATGAAATAACCGAATTAGGTGTTAACCATCCTAAAGAAGAAATAAGAGAAAAGCTAGAATGTGGAGAAGTTGGTTGGGTAGCAGCTTCTATTAAAGATATATCTACTGTTAGAGTAGGAGACACTTTAACAACTAAACGTGCTGAAGCATTAGAGCAACTTCCAGGTTATAAACCAATGAAACCAATGGTTTATAGTGGTATCTTCCCATTAGAACCAAACAAATTCCCTGATCTTCGTGAAGCTTTAGAAAAACTAAAACTAAACGATGCAGCATTAGAATTTGAACCTGAAACAAGTGAAGCTTTAGGTTTTGGCTTTAGAACAGGTTTCTTAGGTTTATTACACATGGATATCATAATGACTCGTATCAAAAGAGAATTTGATATTGATATCATTGCTACAAGTCCATCCGTTATCTATAAAGTAACTTTAACAAATAATGAAGAAGTAGAAATAGATTCTCCTGCATTAATGCCTGATAGAGCATCTATTAAAGAAATAAAAGAACCATATATTAGAACTAATATTATTGTTCCTTCTGAATACATTGGTCCAATAATGGAATTATGCCAAGACAAACGTGGTGATTATATTGGTATAGAATATATTGATCCAACAAGAGTAAATATTCACTATGAAATTCCATTAGCTGAAATAGTTTATGACTTTTTTGATAAATTAAAGAGTATTTCTAAAGGATATGCTTCATTTGATTACGAATTATGTGGTTATAAAGCATCTAACTTAGTTAAGATGGATATCTTAATTAATGGTGATATAGTTGATGCTTTATCAATGATCGTTCATAAAGACCTTGCATACCAAAGAGGTAAACACATAGTTGAATCTCTTCGTACACTAATACCACATCAATTATTTATTGTTCCATTACAAGCAAGTGTTGGTTCAAAAGTAATTGCTCGTGAAACAATAAGTGCAATGCGTAAGAACGTATTAGCTAAATGTTATGGTGGCGACATATCTCGTAAAAAGAAATTACTTGAAAAACAAAAAGAAGGTAAGAAGAGAATGAAAATGGTAGGTCGCGTAGAAGTTCCACAAGAAGCATTCCTAGCTGTCCTTCAAGCTGATAATAAGTAGGTGATAATATGGATCGTAAAAAAATATTTGAAGAAGAAATAAATTACATAAAAGATGCAAGCGTTAAAGAATCATTAATAACAATGATTGAAAGAATACCAGAATACTTCTTTCATATAGCTGCATCATCAACAGGTAAATATCATCCTGAATATGCAACTGGTGAAGGTGGTCTTTTAAGACATACTAAAAGTGCTGTTAGAATGGCTGTTGAATTATTTCCAATATATAACTTTTCAGAACATACTAAAGACTTAATAATATTTTCTCTAGTTCTTCATGATAGTGTTAAAAAAGGTTATCCAGAAGAACAACAATACAGCTTATTTGATCATCCACTACTAGCAGCTAAATTTGTTGATGAAAACAAAAAAGACTTAAAACTAACAAGTGATGACTTAGAATTAGTTAAAGGTATGATTAGTAGTCATATGGGTAAATTTAATACATCAAGTTACTCAGATGTTATCTTACCAGTACCTGAAACAAGAGAACAAAAATTTGTTCATTTATGTGACTTCCTTGCAAGTCGTAAAGTAATCAATGTTTTATTTGATGAAAATAATAACATTATAGGTGAATAAAAAATCCATATATATTATGGATTTTTTTGTTATACTTTATTCAGTGATTAATATGGATATAGAAAGATTATTAATAAGTTTAAACAAAACAAAATTTAGAGGATCATTTCATCTTAATAACAAGATGAAGGAGTATGTCCTAACTAAATCAATAACTAAAATAGAATCAGATTGTTATGATTTAATAACTAAAAGATTAGCTCCAGCAGTTATTCCTAACGATGGAAAGCAAACACCAATGAGACAAGTGCATCCTGTATTTATTGCTCAACATGCAACAGGAACTTGTTGCCGTGGCTGTTTAGAAAGAATTCATCACATACCTAAAAATAGAGAATTAACAAAAGAAGAAATAGATTATATTGTAAAAGTTATCATGACTTGGATTACAAATGAAATAAAATAATTATATCCTTAATTGTGTTATAATAGTAAAGTAAGGAGAATAAAAATGGATAACAAAGTAGTATTAATTGGTTGTGGTAACGTAGGACTTGCATATGCTTATTCCTTAGTTAATCAAAAAGATTACGTTTCAGAACTAGTACTAATAGATATAAATAAAGAAAAAGCTGAAGGTGAAGCAATGGACTTAAACCATTGCATGTATTACTCACCAGCAAGTATTAATATCAGAGTAGGAGACTATGAAGATTGTAGAGATGCTAAAATCGTTGTAATTGCAGCAGGAGCAAATCAAAAACCTGGTGAAACAAGAATGGATTTAATTAATAAAAATGCTGCTATCTTTAAATCTATTATTTCGTCAGTAGTAGCAAGTGGTTTTAATGGTATTTTCTTAGTAGCAACAAATCCATTAGATGTAATGACTTATTTAACACTAAAATATAGTGGTTTCAAACCTAATAAAGTAATTGGCACAGGAACAACTCTAGATACTGCTCGTTTAAGATATTTACTAAGTAAAAAAACAAATATATGTCCTAAAAATATTGAAGCTTATGTAATAGGTGAACACGGTGATTCTGAATTTATTCCTTGGTCAAATGTTAATATTGCCTACAAAAAAATAAGTGATATCTTATCCCCAGAAGAACTAAACGAAATATCAGAAGAAGTAAGAACATCAGCTTATAAAATAATTGAAAGAAAAGGTTCAACATCATATGGTATTGGTATGTGTTTAACAAGAATAACTAGTGCTATTCTAGAAGATAAAAATATTATCTTACCAGTATCAAGTTGGGATAGTACTAACAAAGTATGTATTTCAACTCCAGCAGTAGTAAATAAAGATGGTGTAAAAGAAAAAATCTTTATCCCACTAACTCCAGAAGAAGAAGTAAAACTTATCGGTTCAATTAATGTTATAAGAGATGCAATGATAAGCATAAAAGAATAGAGTAATCTATTCTTTTTTTATGTTATAATAAAAATGGTGATAAAAATGAGAATTGAAATAAGTTCATCATCTAATGATAATATAGATGAAATATACAAAGAAGAATCTAGAAAACTATGTGCCTTTCTAGCAAAAGAAAAAAATGAATTAATATGGGGTTCAGGTAATAGATCAATTATGGGTATTTGTTACGATGAATTTGCTAAAGAAGATTGTAAAATATCTGGTTTCACTACAGAAAAATATGTTGATGAAATAGACACTTTACCAAAAGCTAGTCATGTAGTTGAAAAAGATACTTTTGATCTAAAAAAAGACATGTTTAATATTTGTGATATGATTCTAATTCTACCTGGTGGAACAGGAACAGTATCAGAACTATTTACATACCTAGAAGAAGTTAGAAGTAACGATGAAGAAAAAATACTAGTTGTTTATAATGTTAATAATCATTTCAAAAAATCATTAGAAGTAATAGATGATTTAATTGAAAGAAACTTTAATTCTAATTCTATCTATGATTACTTACATATCGTTAATAACTTAGATGAATTTAAAGAATTATATAATAGTTTAAAATAACTCAACCTAAACTTTAGTAACTAAACTAAAGTTTTATTTTCGGCGAATTAAAACTATAATAGAATGTTAGCGGGAGTGATATATATGAAAGAAGTAGTTGTAATAACTGCATCATGGTGTTCATCTTGTTTAATAATGGACAAAAGAATTAAAGAACTAGCTAGTCAAGATGAACAAATAAAAATAGATAAAATAGATGTTGATATTGATTTAGAAAAAGCTAAACAATATGAACTAAAAGACGGTGATACATTACCAATCATCATCTATAAAGATAAGAGATTATGTGGTGAACATTCTCTAGATGAATTAAAGGAATTAGTAAAATGAAAAGATTATTAAAACTAATTATATTATTCTTACTTCTTCCTATAACAGTCTTTGCTTTAGATAACTATAAAGATGAAGTGGCTGATATCGTCGGCGAAGAAGTAAAAGAAAATGTTATCAACGTATATCTCTTTAGAGGTGACGGATGTCCACATTGTGCTAAAGCTGAAGAGTTTTTAGATGAAGAATATAGTGATAATGAACAAGTAAAAGTTTACGATTATGAAGTATGGTATGACAAAGATAATGCTGAACTATATAACGAAGTTCAAAAACACTTCAAAGTAGAAATTGATGCTGTTCCTTTTCTTGTAGTGGGTGACACATATTTTGTTGGTTTTAGTTCTTCAACAAAAGAAAATATTAAAGATAAAATTAACTCATATCTTGATGATGAAGAAGATGATGAAGATGATGATGAAGATGCTGAATATAGAAAAACTCTTCCTATCTTAGGAAAAGTAAATCTTAAAGAAGTTTCTTTACCATTAGTAGCAGTTATCTTAGGTTTTATAGATGGTTTTAATCCATGTGCTATGTGGGTTTTAATCTTCCTAATAACATTATTACTAAGAGTAAAAGAAAAGAGTAAAAGATGGTTAATCGGTTTAACATTCTTATTTACTTCTGGTTTAGTATATTTCATATCAATGTTAGGTATAAACTTAGCTCTTAATATAGTAGCTGTTAAACTAGTTAGAACACTTATTGGAATTTTTATCTTAGTAATGGGTATCTTATCACTTGCTAAGTATATTAAGAATAGAAAAAAAGATGTAGGTTGTACTATTGTTGATTCTGAGAAAAGACAAAAGATCACTAAACGTATGATAAATATAACAAGTAACAAATCATTAATCCTTGTTATTCTTGGTATCATTGCTTTAGCAGCATCAGTAAATATAGTTGAACTTGCTTGTTCACTAGGTTTCCCAGTTGTCTTCAGTGAAATACTTGCATTAAATAATGTTCATGGTTTAATTCGTATTATGTACTTATTACTATATATTTTATTCTATATGATGGATGACTTAATTGTTTTCATAATATCTATGGTAACAATGGAAGTAACTGGTATTACAAATAAATATAATAAGATATGTACATTAGTAAGTGCTATTATCATGATAGCAATCGGTTTATTGCTTGTCTTTAACCCAAGTATATTAATGTTTAATTTTAAGTAAAGGTAGACTTTTTTGTAGTCTATCTTTTTTTATCATGATATAATTAATAAAATAGAGGGAAATTGATAGGTGATATTATGAAATGTTCATATTGTGGAACTGATTTAGAATCAGGTAGTAAATTTTGTAAAAACTGTGGTGCAGCAGTAGATCCTGCAACATCAAAAACAACAAATATGATAAATACAGAAAGTAGTGTAACACCTACAGAAACAGTAAATAACTTACCTCAAATTCAACCTTTAAATACACAACCAACAAATGCCAAACCAAAAAGTAACTTAGCTCTACGTTTTATCATTATTTTATTAATAGTAGCAGCTATTGTTTTATATATTTCTTTTACTAAGAAAGATAAAAAGGAATCTAATTTCGATGGTGATGCATCTAGAACAATCATGATTTATATGGTTGGTAGTGATCTAGAATCTGGTGGTGGTATGGCCACAGCTAATCTAGATTCAATTGATTATGATGAAATTGATAATGAAAATGTAAAAGTTGTACTAATCGCTGGTGGATCAAAAAAATGGTATAACGATTACATTTCTAATAAAGACATAAATATCTATGAATTAACTAAGGATGGTTTTGAAATAAAAGAAACATTAGATGTTAATAACATGGGTAAATCAAATACATTAGAAACATTCTTAAAATACTCATATAAAAACTATAAAACAGAACTATATGACTTAGTATTCTGGAATCATGGTTTAGGTATTCTAGGAGCAGAACACGATGAACTTAAAAACGATGCTTTAAGTTTAGATGAAATTAGTAGTGCTCTAAAGAATAGTAAAATGCCTAAACTAGAAATGATTGTATTTAGTACATGTTTAAATGGTAGTATAGAAGTAGCAGCTGCCGTTAAAGATTATGCTAATTATCTAGTAGCATCAGAAGAACTAATGATGGGTTCTGGTTATACTAGTGAAATGAATTATATAAATGATATCAAATCAACTGATGACTCAATTGATGTTGCTAAGAAGTTCGTAGCAGCTTATAAAGATGAAGTAAATCAAATTCGTAAATACTCTAAGACTGATATCTATGGTACATTCTCAATCATTGATTTAAATAAAATTGATGATGTTATAAAAAATATGAATGATTTCTTCAGTGAAGTAGATGTTGATACTGATTATCGTAAGATTGCTATAAGTAGAAGTAACTTATATCAATATGGTGCTAATGGTGGTACTAAAGATTATGATGCAGTCGATTTATATAACTTCGTAAATGATTTAAAATCAATAAATAAAAATAAAGCTGAAAAACTACTAGATAGTATTGAAGATGCAGTTGTTTATAACTATGCATCTGATCCTCGCTCTAGAGGTATAAGCGTTTACTTCCCATACAATGGTTCAAAAGACGCTGTTAAATTACTACTTAGTGTATATAAAGGTTTTGATGAGTTCACTTCATATAACAAAGTTATTACATCATTCGCAGATAAAAAATCTAAGGGAACTAGAAATATGTCTTTCTCTAGTCGTGCACCTAAAATAGACAGAGATGAAAGTGCTAAAGATTCTGACTTTGAATTCACTTTAAGTGATGAAGAAGTAAGTAATTATGCTAAAGCTAAAATATTTATCTTTAAAGATACAAAAGATGGTTACTTTAAACCAACATATATTGGTAGGGAAGTAACACTAGATGGTAATACACTAAAAGCATCTATCAAAGATCGCCAACTAGTAGTATATTCAGAAGATAATCCTGAACAAACAGAAAATGTAATGTGAATTGAAAGTGATCGTTCAACAGATGATATCTTAGTTTATGAAGCATCAATTGGTTTAGAACATATTCCAACTGAAGATGAAAGCTTTAGTGCATTTGAAGTAAAAGCTGGTAATATGACTATTGAATTAAATCGTAAAACAAACGAAATAACTCCTGGTTTAATAACTATTAATCCTGGAAAAACAGCAGATGGTCAAGTATTACCAACAAGAGAAGCAGCTGACTTAAATAAATATAACCATATTTACTTTGCTTCTAGTCATTATCAAATAATGGATAGTAATGGTAAATTTAATGAAATATGGACAGAAACATCTAATGGAACAATCGAAGGATTAGAATTCCCTTCAAATGATTTTAAATTCAAATTAACAGATCTAAATGATGGATATGATTATTATGCAATCTTTGCAATATACGACATCAATAATAACGTATATTATACAGATGGCGTAAAGATGGAATAGGAGGATATTATGATTTGTAGTAAATGTGGAGCACAACTTAGTGATAATGCTGTAAGTTGTGACGTATGTGGAACACCTACAGGACTTCAACAAGTACCAGTAGAACCAGTTCCTGTAACACCGATTGCTCCGGTAGAGCAAACACCTGTACAACCAGTTACTCCTACACCAGAAGTACAACCAGTACAAGAACCAATTCCGGTTACACCAGTTGAACCTGTAGCACCTGTTACACCAATTCAACCTGTAACACCAGTAGCTCCAGTTGCACCTGTTGCACCTGTTGTACCAGAAGTACAACCAGTAGCTCCAGTTGAACCTGTTGCTCCAGTTACACCTGAGCCTGTTGCTCAACCTGTACAACAACCAGTAGCAGAACCTGTACAACCAGTTGGTTT
>CADBLZ010000033.1 GCA_902795675.1 uncultured Erysipelotrichaceae bacterium | reverse complement strand
AGAGGTTCAGCTATTATCGGTATTGGTATTGGTGTAGGTGAAGATAGAGCTATCAAAGCTGCTAAAGATGCTGTATCAAGTCCATTACTTGAAAATACAATTGAAGGTGCTAAAGATGCTATCATCAACATTACTGGTGGTAACTCATTAACATTATTCGAAGCTGAAGATGCTGCTGAAGTTGTTAGAAATTCTGCTAATACAGATATCAACACAATCTTCGGTGCTGTAATTAATGAAAACTTAAATGATGAAGTAATCGTAACTGTTATTGCAACAGGTTTCGATGATGATAGAGCAGGAAGTAATAATAGTGATGCTTCAGTAGTATCACCAATTGAAAACCCTGTAAGTAATGATGCAGATGATGAAGA
Source organism: uncultured Erysipelotrichaceae bacterium (assembly GCA_902795675.1). Lineage (GTDB taxonomy): Bacteria > Bacillota_I > Bacilli_A > RF39 > UBA660 > Coprovivens. Next base: position 6,832 of record CADBLZ010000033.1, on the reverse strand, counting down.
TGACGGATTCGATATCCCACCATTTATCAGAAATAGAGATGATTTTTAATAAATCATCTTTTTTTATGCTATAATAAATAGAGAATAGAGGTGGATTTATGAGATGTCCTAACTGCGGTAAATATCTAAACGAAAATCAAACCGAATGCGATAACTGTGGTGCTCAAATTAAAATTGAACCTAAAGAGGAAGAAGTAAATCCAACTGGCGCTTCAAGTGTTGTTCATAAAGATAACTGTAAAAGCTTACTAAAAGGTATCAAACTAACATATAACGAAGTTAAAGTAGAAGAAGAAAAACCTCACAAAGAAGACTTAAGTGTTCCCATCATCTTTGGTATTTTAATAATTATTGGTTTTATTGGTGCTATTGTCTTATTTGTTAAAGGTATAATTAATGATAATAAATATAAGAATATTCATGCTGATGTTCCTAAAGAAGAAGAGAAAAAAGAAAATCCTAATGAAGGTCGTACATCAATGACTAACGATATAACTAAATTTAGTTATAATGGCTATGAATTCCAAATGCCTGAAAACTACTATCATAAAACAATAAATAATCATGATGCTATCTATAACTCAAATAATGGTTTCTTAACAATCTTATTCACTGATTCAATCGGCTATGATGAATACAAAAATGATTCAGGTTATGAAATAATATCACTAGTACAAGATATCGATTTCGAAGGTGACCGTGAACTAGAAGTTGTTGAAAAAGTTGAAAAAGTAAAAGATGGAGAAAGGTATTTAATCATTAAATTTAAAGATACAAATCAAAGAGCAGTCATATATTCACTACCTGAAACAACCCTAATTTACTTAGTTCGTTCAACAGGAATGTCAGATGATTTACTTGTTCAAAAATTAAATGAAATAACAATAACAAAAGAAGAGTAAAACTCTTCTTTTTATGTTATAATTATAATAGGTGTAAAAATATGAATATTTATGGCATAACAAGAGAAAATTTAGAAAAATACTTTGTTGATCAAGGTGAAAAAAAGTTCAAAGCTAGTCAAATCTTTGAATGGTTATATCAACACCGCGTAAAGAAATTTGAAGATATGACCAACATCAAAAAAGATCTACAAGACAAATTAAAACAAGACTTTTCTATGGATATGATTACCATTCAAAAGAAACAAGTAGATAAATTAACATCTAAATACTTGTTCAAACTATATGATGGTAACTTCATCGAAGCAGTTTTAATGCAACATGACTATGGTTTATCTGTATGTATTTCCAGTGAAGTTGGTTGTAACATGGGTTGCAAATTCTGTGAATCAGGAAGACTTAAAAAAGTACGTAACCTAGAAGCACATGAAATGGTTGAACAAATCCTTATCATCGAAGAAGATATTCAAAAAAGAATATCAAGTGTTGTAATAATGGGAATTGGTGAACCATTAGATAACTATGATAATGTAATGAGTTTCATTAGAATTATAAATGATTCTAAAGGAATTCAAATAGGTGCTCGTCACATAACATTATCAACATGTGGAATCATTCCTAAAATAAAAGAATTAATGAATGAAAATATTCAAATCAACCTAGCTGTTTCATTACATGCACCTAATAGTTCATTAAGAAACAAAATAATGCCCATAAATAAAGCATATGATATAAAAGAATTAATAAAAACAATAAGAGAATATATAAGTAAAACAACCAGAAGAGTAACTATTGAATATGTTATGTTAGATGGTATCAATGATAACGAATCACAAGCTAAAGAGCTGATTGGTTTATTCAAAGGTATGAATATCTACATCAACTTAATACCATATAACGAAACTGAAAACATTGGTTTCAAAAAGAGTAATAAAGAAACAATAATGAAATTCTATGATATACTTAAAAAAGGTGGAATAAATGTTACTATAAGAAAAGAATTTGGTAGTAATATTGATGCTGCGTGTGGACAACTAAGAAGTAAGGAGAGATAAATATGAAAACATTCTATTTAACTGATTCAGGCAAAGTAAGAGATCATAACGAAGACTCAGTTACAATTCTAAAGAATAAAAGTAATGAATATTTACTAATTGTAGCTGATGGCATGGGAGGTCATCGTGCTGGTGAAGTTGCTTCATCAATTGTCATCACACACTTTGGCAAAAGATTCTCCGAAACAAGTTCCATTGGAACAAAACTAGATGCCATTAACTGGATAAAAGATAATATTGGCGAAATTAATAAAGAAATCTTAGATTATACAAAAGAACATCCAGAATCAACTGGTATGGGAACAACTTGTGTTCTATCATTATTAACTAAAGAATACTTATTATTCGCTAACGTTGGTGATTCATCTGGTTTCATTATTAAACAAGATGGACATATTAAAAAAGTAACTAAAGATCATACACTAGTAAACTTACTTGTTGAAGCTGGTGATTTAACTGAAGAAGAAGCTAAATACCATCCAAAGAAGAATGTTTTAATGCGTGCTCTTGGAAGTGCTCCAGAAGTAGAAGCTGATATCTTTGATATCGATCCATTCCAAAAAGTAGCTGGTTTACTACTATGTAGTGATGGTTTAACAAATATGTTAACAGAAGAACAAATAGAAAAAGTATTAGGTCAAGAAGACTTAGAAATAGAAGAAAAAATAATTAAGTTAATAAGAAAGAGTAATGCTAGGGGTGGCACAGATAACATTTCAATTGCTTATTTGATTCGTGAAGAGGTGACTGAAAAATGATAATGAAAGGTCAAAAAATAAACGATCGTTATCAAATTATCAAATCAATTGGCGAAGGTGGTATGGCTAATGTTTATTTAGCTTATGATACTATTTTAGATCGTGACGTTGCTATTAAAGTCCTACGTGGAGATTTAGCAACTGACGAAAAATTCGTTAGAAGATTCCAAAGAGAAGCACTTAACGCTTCATCATTAAGTCATCCTAACATCGTTGAAGTATATGATGTAGGAGAAGATAATGGTCAATACTTTATCGTCATGGAATACATTGATGGCGTAAACTTAAAAGACTTACTAAAAAAACGTGGTAAACTAACTGTTACAGAAGTAGTTGATATAATGAGTCAAATCTCTGATGGTTTATCAGTTGCCCATGATTCATATATCATTCACCGTGATATTAAACCACAAAATATCATGATCTTAGAAAATGGTTTAGTAAAAATAACTGACTTTGGTATAGCAATGGCTATGAATGCTACACAACTTACACAAACAAATAGTGTAATGGGTAGTGTTCACTACTTACCACCAGAACAAGCAAGTGGTAAAGGTGCTACATTAAAATCAGACATTTATAGTATGGGTATTTTAATGTATGAGTTACTAACAGGTAAATTACCATATAGAGGTGAAAATGCTGTTGAAATAGCTCTAAAACACTTAAAAGAACCATTACCAAGCATCAGAGAAGAAATACCTGACGTTCCTCAAGCTGTTGAAAACATAATCTTAAAGTCTGCAGCTAAGAACCCTAAAAACAGATATAATGATGCTCGTGAAATGTATGAAGATTTAAAAACATGTTTAGATGAAGAACGTAAGAATGAACCTAAACTAGAATATGAATATCCAGAATTAGATTCTGATAACAAAAAATTCACTAAACAAGTTGAAAATGCAATCGATGCTGAAGATGATGATAGTAAATCATCTAAAAAATCAAAGAAAGAAGATACTACAGATGTATCAGTAAAACAAATAAGTGATGATGAAATCAAAAAAGAAAATAAAGTACTAGTTGTTCTAGCATCTATCTTTGTTGGTTTAGTAATCATCGTAGCTTGTTTAGTATTATTCTTACCAACACTATTAAAACAAAAAGAAACTAAAGTTCCAGATGTAACTGGTATGAGTGTTAGTGAAGCAGTAGAAACATTACAAGATGCTGGTTTCGAAGTATCTGATACACAAGAAGAAACACCAAGTGATGATGTTGAAGAAGGTAAAGTAGTAAAAACAAGTCCTTCAGCTAATGCTAAGAGAAATGAAGGTACTATAATAACACTTTATATTTCTAATGGTGCAGCCACTATAACAATCGATGATTATACTGGTAAAAACTATTTAGAAATAAAAGGAGCTCTTAGTGCTCGTGGTATCAACGTATATCTAGAAAAGAAAGATGTAGATTCTAATAACGATGCTAAAGCAGATGAAATCATAGCTCAAAGTGTTGAAGCAGGTACTAAACTAAAAAGCGGTGACTCAATCACTTTATATACACCAAATATAGAAACAAATTATCCTGATTTCACAGATGGAACATATACTGTTCAAGATGTTCAAGCATTCTGTGATCAATATAATGTAATCTTAAAAACACAAGAAACTGATACTTGTGATGTTGGTAAAATATGTCGTCAAAGTAGAGGAGCAGGTACAACTGTATTAAGTAACACAACATTAACAATTTATGTTGGTACTGAAAATAATAATGATGTTGAACCTGAGGAAGAAGATCTAGGAGATCTAGATTAATAAATGAATGGTCAAATAATAAAAATTATCAGTAACTTATATACTGTAAAAACTATCGACGGTGGCTTATACGGATGTCGTGCTAGAGGTAAATTTAGAAACCTTCGTATAAGTCCCATCGTTGGTGATAATGTTACTATTGATATAGATAACAATCTAATTACGGAAATAAAAGAAAGACGTAATGAATTAAAACGTCCTATTATAAGTAATGTTGATGTTGCCTTAATCATATCTAGTACAACTCATCCAGAACTAGACTTATACTTACTAGATAAATTAGTATCATTAGTAACATATAACAATATTGAACCAGTAATATGTTTTACCAAACTAGATTTATTAAATGAATCAAAAAAAGAAATGATTAAAAATCTTAAAAAGTACTATGAACATATTGGTATAAAAGTATTTTATAATACTGATACTAAAGAAATAATTGATTACTTACAAAACAAAATAGTTGTATTATGTGGTCAAACAGGGGCAGGTAAAAGTAGTTTACTAAACAGACTAGATTCCAAACTTAATATCGAAACAAACGAAATAAGTGAAGCTCTAGGTCGTGGTAAACATACTACAAGACATACAGAACTATATAACATAAATGGTGCTTATATAGCTGATACTCCTGGTTTTAGTGCCTTAGACTTAGATATTCCTAAAGAAGATTTAAAATATACTTTTAATGAATTCATGGAATATGAATGTAAATTTAGAGATTGTAATCATGATAAAGAGAATAATTGTGGGGTCAAAGATGCAGTTCAAAAGAAACTCATTCTTTCATCTCGATATGAAAATTACTTATTATTTTTAAAGGAAGTGAAAAAATGAAAGTAGCTGTATCTTTTTTAAGTAGTGATAACTATGAAGATGGTATAAAAAAAATAAATGAATCAAGTGCCGATTTAATTCATGCTGATTACATGGATGGTATTTTTGTTGATAATCAAACATTTACTATTCCTGAATTAAAGAAATGGATTAAAGGTGTTAATAAACCAGTTGATATTCATTTAATGGCTACAAGTCCTAATAAATATATTAGAGACTTAGTTAAAATACCTGAAATAAATACTATTATTATTCATGCCGAAAGTCATCGTCATCCAATCGATGTAATTAACATGATTAATCATACAGGTAAAAAGAGTGGTATAGCTATCAATCCTGAAACAAAAGTAGTTCATATCATTCCTTATCTAAAAAAACTAGATAAAGTCTTAATCATGAGTGTAAAACCAGGTGCTGGTGGACAAGCATTCATGAAAGATGTTTTATATAAAGTAGCTACATTACTAGATATAAAAAAAGAAGGCGGCTATCACTTCACAATATCAATTGATGGTGGCGTAAATGACGAAACAATAAAACTATGCCAAGAAGCTAAACTAGATGAAATAGTTAGTGGTAGTTATGTCATGAAATCTTCATCAATTGAAGACGCAATAAAAAAACTAAGATAAGAATATCCTTATCTTTTTTTATGATATAATCAAAGAGGAAAGAAGTAACATCGATGGAAATAACTAATATACTAAATAAAATTGAAGAACAAGGTTTTGAAGCGTATATCATAGGTGGGTATGTAAGAGATTACCTATTAGGTAAAAAAACAAATGATGTTGATATATGTACTAATGCCAAACCTAAAGACTTACTAGAAATATTTAGTGATACTAATATCACATCTAATATCTATGGTACAGTTAAAATAATTACTAATGAATATAACATCGATATAGCTACCTATCGTAAAGATATAAAATATAATGATAAAAGAAAAGCTATTGAAATCGAATACATTGATAACTTAATCGAAGACATCAAAAGACGTGACTTTACTATTAATACAATCTGCATGAATAAATCTGGTGATATTATCGATTTAATTGATGGTCGAGAAGACTTAAATAAAAGAATCATCAGATGTGTAGGTAATATAGAACAAAAAATAACTGAGGATCCTCTTAGAATCTTAAGAACAATTCGTTTCGCTACCGTCTTAGATTTTTCTATTGAAGCTAATCTATATGAATCAATCAAACGAAATGCTCATCTTGTAGAAAACTTACCACTTGAAAGAGTAAAAGAAGAACTAACTAAAATCTTAATAAATGCTAATGTTTTAAAAGGTTTAACGTTATTAAAAGAAACAGGTGTTTTAAAGTACATTGGTATAGAATTTGATTACAACTTACAATATATTAGTGATATATGTGGTATGTATAGTCAATTATCATTTAAAAAAGACTATCCATTCACTAAAGAAGAAAAAGAAAACATAAAAATAATTCGCACAATCTTAAATTATGGTAAAATAGATAAAACAGTTTTATATAAATATGGTT
>CADBLZ010000032.1 GCA_902795675.1 uncultured Erysipelotrichaceae bacterium | reverse complement strand
TACTGCTTTAAGTAGTGAACCAGAAGAACCTCAGGCAGCTCCTGCAATGAACATGCTTCAAAATGAAGAGGTTAGTCAACCTTCTGTAAGAGCTGTTAGTTCTGTAGAAATGATGGAACCCGTTCCTGTTATAAAACCTAGTGGAATGAATGAGTCTTTAGAAGTTGATACTTTAGAAGAAGCTTCAACCTTAAATCAAGCTACTGAGAAAGCTAATATTGTTGCTCCAGTTCAAGAACAAATTGCACCGCAAGCACCAATGGATGAAAATGTAGCTCCAGAACCTAAACAGGCGGATATAGTTATGAATGATGTAGTTGCTGCTGGACCTAAGTTAGATGCTAATAATAATGGTACTAATCCTGTTCCAGTTAATCCTGTAGCTCCAGTTGAACTTGAAACGGAAGCTAAAGCTGTTAAAGTAAAGTTCTTGGATATTTTAGTATTAATGGTTGGTGTATTTGTTAAACCGGGTAATATTTTAATGGATAATTCTAAGAAATACCGCAATACTAAGAGTGCTTTTGTTGTTACAGCTTATGTTACTTTAATGAGTTTAGTATTAGCTTTAGGTGTACGCCTTGCTGTTGGTGGTTTCCAAAGAAGTTATAATGCTGTTAGTGGATCATATTCTACAGTATTTAGTTTAAATAATATATTTACACAAGATTTCTTTACTTATATATTATTAGCAGCGGTTATTAGTGGTATTTCAATTGTTGTTGTATCTTTAGTATATTATGCTGCTTCATATTTTACAGGTAAGGGAGTTCACTTAGGAACATACTTAATTATTACGAATCAAGCTTTTGCACCGTTGATTATAGGTGTTAATGCTTTATATCCTTTAGGTGCCTTAGTATCACCTTATATAGGCATTATTTTGCTTGGTATTTCGTTTATTTACTCATTTGTTATATTTATTACTGGAATTAGTGAATGTATCAAATTTGCGTCTGTAAATAAGGAAATTATATATAATGTTATTAATTTATCTATTATATTTGTTTCTATTGTCTTGATTGTTTATTTAATCTTCTATCAACAATTAAGTACTTATATTACATTAATAAAATAAGATTTTAAATAATCTTATTTTTTTATTATATTTAGACAAAAGAAAAAAGAGTTCATTGAACTCTTTATTTACTAAATGGTGACCGGTACGGGATTTGAACCCATGCATGTATGCGTGAAAGGCATATGTGTTAACCGCTTCACCAACCGGCCATTAATGGTGGGCCAGGGGGGACTTGAACCTCCGACCTCACGCTTATCAGGCGTGCGCTCTAACCAGCTGAGCTACTAGCCCATAAACTCACCAGAACAATTAGTATTTTATAAGGAAATACCAATTTAGTCAAGTTCTTTTGCGCTTGACTAGATAAGTATATCAACTTGGAGATTAAAATGCAACTATAAAATTAATAATTTTTAAAAAAAATTATTTTGTTATGTTATACTACGTAAAGAAGTGATAAATATGATTATTATTAATAAAGCTAATATATTTAATGAAGATATGATTAAAGATGTCGAACTTGTTGAATATTTTAACTATAAAGAAGACTTAATACTTGTGGAAAGAGATACTTTTAGTGCTTTTAAGATGTTACAAGCTAATTTAAAGATAAAAGGTATTAATATTGATATAGAAAGCGGATATAGGTCTTTAGAAAAGCAAGAGAGTATATTCTTAGATTATTATAAGAAAGAAAAAGATTATTTAAATAAAGTTGCTATGCCAGGATTCTCTGAACATCATTTGGGGACTAGTATTGATTTAGCAGTATTTGATAAAGGTAAGTGGATTAGCAATAAGGAAGAGCTATTAAAGTTAATAGAACCTTTTAAAATAATCCATAAAGAAATGATTAATTATGGTTTTATTTTAAGGTATCCAAAAGGTAAAGAAGAGGAGACAGGATACGTTTATATGCCATGGCACCTTAGATACGTAGGGATTGATATTTCATTAAAAATTAGGGATAGCATTTTAGAAAACATATGATATAATTAGTGTAGAGAAATGAGTTTATATGGAGGTGTAATTATATGAACAAATTAATCAAAGGTATGTTAGTTGGATCATTCGTTATCTTAACTGCAACTGCTTGTGGTGGCAAGAAACTTACTTGTACTATGAAAGAAGACGATACTGAAATGAAGTACGTTCTTACTTACAAAGGAAAGAAAGACGCTGCTACAATCACAAAAATGCAAGTTGTAGCTACTAAAACAGAAGACAGTGCAGCTGATGCAAAAGATTCTGAAAAAGAAGCTAAAGATACTTGTAAAGAATACAAAGAAGATGACAAGAAAACTAAATGTACAGTTAAGAGAAGTGGTAAGAAAGTTACTATGACTATGACTACTACAGACAAAGAACAATTAGAATCTTACAATAGCAAAGATGGTATTGATATTGAAGATCTAAAAGATTCATACGAAAAAATCGGAATGAAGTGTAAATAAGAAAAAGAGCGAAAGCTCTTTTTTTTTGACAACTTTAGAATATCTATGGTATAGTTATGACCTGTTGGGGGAGTGATTAAAATGTTTAATAGAAATACATATAAAATGGAAAAATTTTACAATAGTAAGAATATTTACATTTCTAATTTCATCTCTGAGAATGAAGATGGAATTGTCATATCACCTAATAAGTCTTTATTTATGAGAGTTATAGTAGATGGTGAACTATTATATAAGGAATTATTTACTGGTTTAACATATCAAGATTCTAGAGTTAAATATAAAACAAAGAATAGGGTTGCTTTAGAAAAACCAGTATTACTAAAAAAACTTATTCCTGGTCTTTATGATGAAGTACCAAGTAGATCTTTTGGATTTATCTTAAAACAATTCAATGCACCAGAAAAGAAGAGTATAAAAGAAAGAATTAGAGCTATGTTCTAATTCTTTTTTATATAAATAAAAAAAGAAGTATTTAATACTTCTTTTTATTTCTAAATGGTGTCCCCTTAGGGATTCGAACCCTAGACCCACTGATTAAGAGTCAGTTGCTCTACCAACTGAGCTAAGGAGACATATCAATTAGCACTAGTTCATTATACAACAACTTTTTTATAATTTCAATTTTATTTTAACATTTTTTATGGTAATATTTATGTGGATGTGATAAAAGATGTTTAAAGACTTATTAGGAAATAGTAAAGCTTCTATATTAAGAAGACTTTTTGTTGAAGGTTTACTTGCTTTATTAATAGGAATAGGTTTAATTATTTATTATTTTTTAGGCAGTCAAGAAGTTGTTATACTAGTTGTTGGTATTACATCTGTTGTTGCTGGTTTAGTATTTTTAATTGGTCAATATGTTATGGGCAATAAAAAATATGAAAAATATCGTAAAGAACAAAATAATTATTATAAATATCGTAAAAACAAGAAATAATATAATTGACTAACGAAGAACATTTGGTTATAATTATTTTGTTACCTTGGTTATGGAGCAGTACTCAAGAGGCTGAAGAGGCGCCCCTGCTAAGGGTGTAGGTCGGGTAACTGGCGCGAGGGTTCAAATCTCTCCTGCTCCGCCATTTAGAATATTAACTCAGAGTTTTATCTCTGAGTTTTATTATGCAATAAAAAAAGATATCTAAATGATATCTTTTATATTATTTATGAAATCTTTCATAATTGTTAAGTATGTATCATTATTAGCTCTTTCAGCATCTGTAAGAGTTTCTAATGTATTTACTTCTATAACAGTAGTTCCGTAGTTATCTACGAT
>CADBLZ010000031.1 GCA_902795675.1 uncultured Erysipelotrichaceae bacterium | reverse complement strand
TATGAAGATAACTATCGTTTTGGAGTACCTAGTTTAAGACTTATTAATGCAGCTTTATTAAAGCTATATGATAAGAGAAGAATATTTGATGTAAGTAAACTTGGGTTAGCATTTGGTCGTAATGATAAACCTTCTAAGTATAAAAAGAGCGTTGAAGAAAGAGCTGAGATGATAGCTTATTATGACTTCAACGAAGAAGAAATCCTAGATGCTGCTTGTGTACCATATTATATTGATGCTAATGGAAATAGATATAATAACAAGAATGAACAATATAAGAAAGCTGAAAGTATCGAAAGAGTAGCTCGTTTAATGTATTCTGGTTATGGTGAGGATTCTAAAGAAGTAAAGCTTTATGGTTTAAGTAAAGCAGATTTAGATAATGCAAGGAAAATTATCGCTCTTGTACAAGACGAAAAACCGCTTACGAGAAAGGAAATAGCGTTATAAAAAGGTGGAAAAGTCCACCTTTTTTTGTTATTATATTAATTGGTGATATAACATGTTTGAATATATGGGTGATAGATTACAAGCTGCTATTAAAAACATCCGTGGTATGGGTAAAATTACAGAAGAAAATATCGGCGATGCAATGCGTGAAATTCGTATGGCATTACTAGAAGCAGACGTTAACTATCAAGTTGTTAAAGAGTTTATAGCTAGCGTTAAAGAAAAAGCATTAGGTGAAGAGGTTGCTAAAAGCCTAAAACCTGGAGAAGTATTTGTTAAAATATTAAAAGATGAATTGGTTGATTTATTAGGTGGCGAAGCTGCTCCTCTTGAAACTAAAAAGAATCCAACAATTGTTATGTTAGTTGGTTTACAAGGTAGTGGTAAAACTACTACTTGTGGTAAGTTAGCTAATTATTTAAGAAAAAAGGAAAGTAAGAAACCTTTACTAGTAGCTTGCGATATTTATCGTCCTGCTGCTATTGAACAATTACAAACATTAGGTAAAGAGTTAAATATTCCAGTTTATTCTGAAGGTAAGATTAAAGTTAATGATATTATTAAGAATGCTTTAAACTATGCTAAAGAAAATAAGAATGATTATATTATTATCGATACAGCTGGTCGTCTTCATGTTGATGAAGAATTAATGGATGAGTTAGTAGGTATTTCTGATACTTACCATCCAAATGAAATATTATTAGTAATTGATGCTATGATGGGTCAAGATGCTATTAATGTAATTAATGGATTTAATGATAAGTTAGATTTAACAGGTTGTATCTTAACTAAGATGGATGGTGACACTAAAGGTGGTGTAGCACTATCTGTTAGACATTTAACTAATGTACCTATTAAGTTTGTAGGTGACTCAGAAAAATTAGATGGTTTATCAATGTTCTATCCTGAAAGAATGGCTGAACGTATCTTAGATATGGGTGATATTTTATCAATTGCTGATAAGGTAAATGGCGTTATTTCAGAAGATGAAGCTAAAGACCAAGCTAAGAAAATGATGAGTGGTAAATATGATTTAGAGGATTTCTTAAATAGTTTAAAACAAATAAGAAAGTTAGGACCTTTAGAAAATATTTTAAAAATGCTTCCACAAGCTCGTAAGATGGGATTAAATAATGTAAGTATAGATCCAAAAGATATGGCCCATCTTGAAGCTATTATTCTTTCTATGACACCATATGAAAGACATCATCCTGAAGTATTGAAAAATACTAGAAAACTAAGAATTAGTAAAGGCTCTGGTAGATCTGTTGAAGAGATTAATAGATTACTAAAGCAATTCGAAGAAATGAAAAAAATGATGAAGATGATGAGTAATGGTAATATGAAATTACCATTCTAATCTTCTTCTTTTTTTGGTATAATATATGTAGGTGAAATAAACATAGTATGAAAAAATTTTTAAATATATTTATTCTGTTTTTCTCGATTCTAATTATATCTTCTTGTGGTGTTAAAGAGAAAAGTAAATTAACAAGTGCAGATTTTAAAAAAGAAATGGAAAAGAGAGAGTTTAGTGTTATTGAAGGTAATACTTTAACTGATAATAAGGATTTAAAATTATTATATGTAGCTTCTGAAAAGAGTAATCATTATAGTGTTGAATTCTATGAATTTAAAGATGCAGAAGCAGCAGGAACTTTCTATAATACTAATACAGATAATTTAAGAAAATATGAAGATAAAGCTAGAGACTATAATAAGGAAGAGAAGAGTAACTTTTCAAGATATGAAATAAGTCTTAAAGATAAGTATAAAGTTATATCTAGAATAGATAATACTGTCTTACTTGTTAATGTTGATAGTGATTATGATGATGAAGCTAGTGATTTAGTTAAAGAACTAGGATATTAAGTACCTTTTAGAAGGTACTTTTTTATTTTATTTACTAAGTAATTATGATATACTTTATATAGTATGATAGGTGATAAAATGAAACAGTTAAATAGAGTAACAATTATCTCGGTTTTAGCTTTAGTTATTGCTATTTTAAGCCTTTATATTAGTTATCATAATTTAGAAGTAACTAAATTAAGTCCTGGTAAAGCAAGATATATAAAGGATGTATATAAAGTTAATTTAGAAAATATTAACGATGTTTTGTTATCTAATGAAGCTGTTTTTACTAATAATCCAATTATAAGTGATAATTCAATTACATTTAGTATAGATTTAAATAATATTGAAACATATGGTCAATTTGCTTTTGATATAAATAATAGTAGTTCTAATGATGTTAAGGTTAAAGATATTATTATAAGTGGTAATGAATATAGTGATTTAGTAAATGTTAAGGTATTAGGTATTCATAAGGGAGATACTATATCAAAGGAAGCTATTTATAAGAATGCAAAGATTCAAATTATGCGTAATGATGGAGCACAAGGTGAACCGCTTAGTTTAAATAACTTAAAGGTTGAATTTGTTTTTGAAAAGAATTAAGGTGAATAAAAATGGGTAGAAAGAGATATGAATTAACTGATAGTGATTTTTTAAGAATGCGTAAGGTTAAACAAAAAGATAGTATTACAGGTGATAAAAAGATCTATTTTTCTTATAATCTTCGTTTATTTGTAATGGGATTAGTTACTGTTTTATTTTATCTTGGAGCTATTTTATTAATAGGTGGAAGTTTTAGTAAGAAAGAAGTAAGAGAACTTGAATATAATGAAGTAGCTAATGTTAGATTTACAACAAATGTCTTTAATGAAGCACAAAATGGTATTAGTGATCCTTATTTATTTAATAATACTGCTCTTCATATTGATACTGATCCAGAAGGTGAAGTAACTGTTATTGAACCTAAGATTCCTAGTGATACAATCGATACAGAAGAGTTAGATTTCTATTATTACTATAAATTAGCTAATGCTAAAGCTAATTATAAATATAGTTATAGTGTTATTGGTACTTTAACTGTTGCTAGTAAAAATCAAGGTCTTGTTAGAACAAGAGAATATGTTTTAGAAGATGAAGTTCCTGGTGAATCAGACGAAGAAGTTGTTATTAAACCAAGTGTTTTAATTGATTATAAATATTACAATAATTTAGTTAAAGAATTAGAACGTGAAAAAGGTGAAGTGTTAGAAGCTAGTTTTGATGTTAGTTTAATAACAAAAGTAGTTAGTGAAACTGATTCATTTGATAATACTATTATGAAAACAAATGAATATACTAGTACACTTCCTTTAAATGTTGAGTCAGTTAAATTAGAAGATAAGGAATTTAGTAATAAACAAGGTAAGGTAAAAGAAACTACTGGTAGTACAATGAATAAACCTATCTTAATGTTCTCTGGTATTTCTTGTATTATCTTTGGTACTGTTTCATTATTAATTCTATGTAGTTTTGTTAAGAAAGCAGATCCTGTTAAAACAAGATATGAAATGCTTAGAGATGGTATTTTAAAAGATTACAATAAAATAATTGTTAATACTAAAAAAATGCCTAAATTAAATAAGTTTAATGTTATTGATTGTTGGTCATTTAATGAACTCCTAGATGCTCAAAACACATTAAATAAACCAATTATATATTATGAAATTACAGTTGGTATTAAAGCTATCTTCTTTATATTAAATGATGGTGATGTATATCAATTTGTATTAAAGAAAGCAGATACTGATTACGAATAGGGTGGTTTTATGGATTTAATATCTAAAGCTAAAGATATAGCAATTAAGTATCATAAGGGTGCAATAAGAAAGAGTGAGAGAGACTTACCTTATATTGTTCATCCATTTGATGCAGCAAGAATTGTTAGTAAAGTAACAGATGATGAAAATATCATCTGTGCTTGCTATCTACATGATACGGTAGAAGATACTAGTTTATCATTAGATGAAATTCATGATTTATTCAACTTAGATATTAAATCACTAGTAAGTGGAGCCACTGAAAAGGATAAAAGTAAATCTTGGGAAGAAAGAAAACAAGAGAGAATAGATTTAGAAAAAGATTATGATGATCGTCATAAGTTAGTAATATTAGCTGATAAGATTAGTAATTTAAGTGATTTAAGAAATCTTTTCTATATGAATGGTAAGAGAGATTTTAGTTTGTTTAATAGAGGTTATGATAAACAAAAATGGTTCTATGAAGAAACATATAAAGCTCTAAGCTATAACTTGGGTAGTGATCATCCTTTATTAATTGAATTAAAAGAATTAATCGAAGAAGTATTCAGTGATGAAGATATCAGTGAAGTCGATAAACCATTATATTATTTATTAGAATTAAGTAAGTTAACAAGAACATTAGAAGAAGATTTAATACTTAATGTTAATGATAATTTTGATAAAGAATACTTTGAAGAATTCTTGAATATTAAATATGATAAAGATGGTTTAGATTTAACGAAGTTAAATGATAAGTTAGAAATTTGTAAGGAAATTAGAAAAGACGTTGTTAAGAGATTAAATGATAAGTACATGTAAGACTTATCATTTTTTTGTAAAGTAAGTGTATTTGAATTTTGTAAGTATTACGTCATATGTTATACTTAATGTGGTGGTAATATGAATAAAAGAACAGGTATTTTATTCTTAATTGTAGCATCTATTTTAGGTGTTATTACATTTAGTACAATTATTGGAACCTCAAATGCTTTTAAGGATAACGATAAAAAAACATATGAAACAACTTTAAATATTATTACTAAACAAGCTGAACTATATGGAGCTAAATCAGAAGCTTTAAAGAATGATGGTAATTTAGTAATTACTGTCAATGATCTAGTTGATGCTGGTTATTTAGTAAGCGATAATGATAAAGGTGAAATACTAGATCCACGTAATGAAAATATTACTTTAAATGGTTTAAAAGTAAAACTTTCATACGAAAATGAGGAAGTTAAAGCAGAAGTAATTGAAGATAATTAGCTTTTGTAAAATAGTGTAAAAATTTGACGATATCAATTTATTGAAATTAAAAAATAATATATTATTAATATGTAAGGACGTGATTAATGTGATGTATCCATCAATCGATAAACTTTTAAATGTAATTCCATCTAAGTATATTCTTGTTCATTTGGCAAGTAGAAGAAGTAAACAAATGCTTGAAACAAGATATTACCAAATGAAACAAAATGAATATGTTAATAAGAAAGCTATTGGAAGAGCTTTAGAAGAAATTGAAAAAGGATTAGTTACTTATGAAAAAACAGGAGATAATAAATAATCTCCTTTTTTTATGCAATAAAAAAATGATTCAAATGAATCATTATTTTGCGTCTTTATTAAGTGTACGAGCTTCTCTAGCTGTTAATAATACAGTATTACCATTGATTGTTACTTTTTGAATGTTTGGTTTTTGAGCATGCTTAGTTGCATTTAAAGCATGAGATCTTCTGTTACCAACTAAAGGTTTTTTTGCAGTTAATTTTGTTGCCATGAATATACCTCCTTAAAAAACTTGTCTATGAAATAATATCATATAAGGGGATTTAAGTCAATAAATAAAAGAAAGATTGCTCTTTCTTTTATTTTACTTCTTCCTTAATTAATTTAGCGTGAACAACAACTCTTTTGAAACGGTTGTAGCATGTTGATAGGGTGATTATACGATCATCTTTTGTTACTGATGTACTGAAGTCATAAACTGAACGGTCTTGGATTAGTTTTAAGAAATCTTCGTACTCTTTATCAGTTTTAAATGATGTGTCTAAGTAATCACTTGTTTCATCTATTTTATAGACACTAAATACTTGCCATAAAGTATTTGAGTATGGAGTAGATATTCTGATAATATGATTATCTTTATCTTTTTGCCAATCTTTAGTTAGTGTCTTTTTTAATGAACCAAACATTGTTTGTTCAACACGTCCATGAGCATAGATGATTGTGTTTTGGTTAGTTAGTTTATTATCATTACGGTAATCCATGAAGACCCAACCAGCTGAGTTAGGGGATTTATCGAATGATTTATTTAAGTAATAAGTATTATCATCTGTTTGAACTACAGGGTAGTTAATATTTGTACCATTTACTTTAATCCAAGCAACTGTGTCTTTATTACGTTTAATTAAATCATCAAAGTTAACATCAATAAGTTTAACTTTAATATAATCCCAATATGGATCCTCTTTATTTTCTTGTGGAATGATAATTGTACTATTAGTATCATCAATTTCATTTACTTTTGTTTCTTCTTTGATACTATCAATTAATTCATTAGTACGCTCAGTATCAATTAACCATTTGATAATGTGATATGAAGATAATATAAGACCAAGGATTGCAATTACTAATGTGATTCTTAAAAGAATACTTTTTATATTAAGTTTATTTTCTTTCTTTTTTAAATCATTCTTTTGATCTATTTCTTCTTTACGTTTTTCTTTATATGATTCACCATCAGTGTTATTTTTAGTAATATTATTTTTTTCTAAACGATATTTCTTTTGTTTAACATGATCGATGTTTTCTTTAATAGGTTTTTCTTTTATTTTATTTCTTTTTTCTTTAACATGTTCGATGTTTTCTTGTTGTAATTCATCTTTGGCGATTTTACTCTTAGCCATGTTTTCACCTCTTAAGTATATTATATAATAATTTTTAAAAAAATATATACGAACAAAGTTTTGTTCTTTTATTGACTATGAAGTTAATAAAAAGTATAATAATATATAGGAATAAAAAACTGATAATACTTACCAGTAATATACAATTGGTTGCCTTGGTTGGATTCGAACCAACGTAATAAGAGATCCAGAGTCTCTCGCCTTACCACTTGGCCACAAGGCAGTTTATTTCTTAATAATTATAGTATTTATAATTTATATTTACAAGTTATTAAATATCTTTATAATAATAAGTTGAAAGGATTTGATTAGATGACACCAATAGCTATTAAGACAGATTATAGTTTATTAAGTAGTTTAATTAAAATCAGTGATTTAATTAATTATTTGGTAAGTAATAATATTAAAGTAGCTGGTATTTTAGATGATAATCTATTTGGTGTTATTGAGTTTTATAATGCTTGTAAAGAGAATGATATTAAACCGCTTATTGGGTTAGATTTAAAAGTTAATAAGTTTAATATTTATTTATATTGTAAGAACTTTGATGGCTATAAGAATTTAATTAAATTAAATAGTTTAATGCAAGAAAAGGAATTAGATTATGTTGATTTAAAGAAATATAGTAATGATTTGATAGCTATTCTTCCTAGTGGTAGTTATACAGTATATGATACAGTTAGTAAGATATTTAGTGATACTTATTTAAGTTATAGAGATGATTATGATAAGGGTAATGCGTTACTTTTAAGTAAGAAAATAGTTTATCTAGATATATGTCGTGCTTTTGAATTAAAAGATATTAAGTATTTAAATATTTTAAATAATATTAAGACAGATAATAAGGAAGATGTTGTTTCTTTATATAAAGAAGATTATTTAAATAAGAAGAGAAATGAACAAGATGAAGAAACTTTAAAGGGAATTGTTGATATGGTGGATATCGATATTCCATTTAATAAGAGATATATTCCTTCTTATGAGAATAAGTTAGATGATTCTTTTAAGTACTTATTACTATTATGTAAAAAAGGTTTAGAAAAAAGATTTAATGGTCATGTAAGTGAAGAATATACAAAGAGAATTAAGTATGAACTTAGTGTTATTAAGAAGATGGGGTTTGTTGATTACTTTTTAATTGTATATGACTATATTAAATATGCTAAACAAAATAATATTTTAGTAGGACCGGGAAGAGGTAGTGCAGCTGGCTCTTTGGTTAGTTATGCAATTGGTATAACTAATGTTGATCCAATTAAGTATGATTTATTATTTGAAAGATTCTTAAACCCAGAAAGAATAACAATGCCCGATATCGATGTCGATTTTGAAGATGTTAGAAGAGACGATGTTATTAATTATTGTAAAGATAAGTATGGTAGTAAGAATGTTATGAATATTATTACTTATGGTACTTTAGGTAGTAAGCAAGTAATTAGAGATACAGCTAAGTATTTAGGTATTGATAATAATAGGGTAAATAAGTTGTTATATTTAATGAGCGATAAACCTAAAGCTTTATTAAAAGATAATTTAGATATTAATAGTAATAGTAATGCTAATAAGATTAAAGTTATGTTAAATGAAGATAAAGATTTAGGTAATTTATATAAAGCTGCTAGTAAGATAGAAGGTCTTAAAAGACAAATAAGTATTCATGCTAGTGGGGTTGTAATATCTAGTATAGAGTTAGATGATTTAATACCTATTTGTTTAAACGGTGATACTTACATATCTGGTATTACTTATGAATATTTAGAGAAGTTAGGTTTACTTAAGATGGACTTTTTAAGTCTTCATAATTTAACTATTATTCATAATACTTTAGATTTAGTTAAGAGTAGTACAGGTGAAGATATTGATTTATATGATATTGATTTAGAAGATAAAGAAACATATGAATTATTTAGAAAAGCTGATACAGATGGTGTATTCCAATTTGATTCATCTGGTATGAAGAATTTCTTGAAGAAGTTAGCACCAGTTGAATTTAGTGATTTATTTGCAGCGAATGCTTTATTTAGACCAGGACCTATGAATAATATTGATTCATATATTTTAAGACGTAATGGTAAAGAAAAGATAGATTATATAGATGAATCTTTAAAAGATATATTAAGTCCAACATATGGTATTATTGTATACCAAGAACAAGTAATGCTTATATTACAACGTATGGCGTCATTTAGTTTAGCTGAATCAGATAATGTAAGAAGAGCTATTAGTAAGAAGAAGATTAAGTTAATAGAAGAAGCTAAAGAGAAATTTATTAAGGGTTCATTAAGTAATGGTTATAAAGAAGAAGTAGCAGTTAAGGTTTATGATTTAATTGTTAAGTTTGCAGATTATGGTTTTAATAAATCACATTCTGTTAGTTATGCTTTAGTTGGTTACTGGATGGCTTATTTAAAGAGACATTATACAGTTATGTTTATTGTTTCTAATTTAAATCTATCTACTGGTAGTGAAGAAAAAACTAAAGCTTATTTAGATGAATGTAAGAAAGAAAATATTAAGATATATAAACCAGAGATTAATAAATCAAATGATACATATATTATTAAAGATAATAATATTTTATTACCATTTAATATTATTAATGATTTAGGTAAAGTATCAATTGATGAAATTGTTAGTGAAAGAGTTAAGAATGGTGAGTATAAAGATATCTTTGATTTTGTTGTAAGAATGAATGGAAAGAGTGTTAATCGTAAGATAATTGAAAGATTAATCGATAGTGATGCTTTTAGATCATTTAAGTTAAATCATAAAACAATCTATAGTAATTTAGATGATATTTTAAACTATGCTTCTTTACTTAAAGATTTAGATGAATCTTTAGTTATGAAACCAGTTATTAATTATGTTGATGAATATAGTCCAGAAGAACTTATGGAAATGGAACTTGATAGTTATGGTTTCTATATAACTAATCATCCGGCTAGTAAGTATAAAGATACAGTTAAAACAAATGATGTATCTAAATACTTTGATAAGTATATTGAGATGGTTGTTATGGTAGGAAGTATTCGTAAGATTAAAACTAAGAAGGGTGAAGATATGGCTTTCTTATCAGGTAGTGATGAGATGGGTGAAATGGATTTTGTTATCTTCCCTAAGAATTTTAATATGTTAACAGGAGTTAATAAGAATAGTTTAATTAAAATAAGAGGTCAAGTTACAAAGAGATTTGATGAATATCAAGTAGTTATAAATAATTTAACGATTTTATAAAGTCAAGACTTAAAATAAGTGTTTTAAGTTAGTATAATAAAATTTATGGGAGGGATTAAGATGATTGAAAGATTTTTTAATAGTATTTCATTTGTAGATGAAAATAATGAATTTCAAAATGCTACTATTAATAAAGTTTTACTTAATAAAAGTAAAGATAGTTGTGAAGTATTTATTGAAAATGAAAAACCAATTAATCCCGTAACTACTTTAGCGTTGGTTAAGAAAGCTAAAGGTGGCATTAATGGTAAGACTAAATGTCACATTAACTTTATTTATGATGAAATAAGCGATGAAGATGTTATTGATGCTTTTAAAGTTATTCTAGGTGAAATAATTATTAAAAGACCATCTCTTGTTTCCTTAGAAAATAAGAATATTAAGATTGTTGATGAAATAATTGTTTTAGAATTAGATACACAATCAGAAGAATATGAAATCTTACGTGCTGAAATTAAGACAATGAAACTATGCTTAGAAAAGTTAGGCTTCTATGATTTTGATATTACGACAGCAATCAATGTTGAAAACGAAACTAACATTCGTAAGATGATTGAAGATAAGAAGAATGATATTAGTGATGTCTTTGTTCCAAAAGATGAACCAGTAAGTAATAATAATGGTTTTTATGGTCATAAAGTTGATTATAAGAGAAAAGGTGTTGTTACTATTAGTAGTATTTTGCAAGAAGAGAATGCCGTTCACTTAGAAGCACAAGTGTTTGGAGCTGAATATAAAGTACTAAAGAATAGAGAAACTGGTAAAGAATCATTCTTAGCAGAACTTAAGATAACAGATAATACAGATAGTATGATGGCTAAGATGTTCTGTAAAGATGAAGAAGATATGAATACTAAAGCGAAAGAATTAACTATTGGTACTTGGTTTGAAATGAATGGTCAAGTAAGAATAGATAATTTCTCTGGTGGAGATTTAGTATTTAATTTAAGAAATTATAAGAAGATGGAAGTTCAACCATCTTATAAACGTATTGATGATGCACCTGAAAAAAGAGTAGAATTACATGCTCATACTAAGATGAGCTTAATGGATGGTGTTATAGATGAAAATGATCTAGTTAAACAAGCAATGAGTTTTGGTCATCGTGGTATTGCGATAACTGATCATGACTGTGTTCAAGCATTTCCAAATGTCTTTAATACAGTAACTAAATATAATAAAGATTTAAAAAAGAATGCTAAAGCTAAAGTTGAAGAGTTAGAAGCTTCTTTAGAAGAAGCTAAGCAAAAAGAAAATAATGAAGAAGAAATTAATAACTTAACTGAATTAATCAGTGAAGCTAAAGAAAATCTAAATCATTTACCTTTCTTTAAAGCTGGTTATGGTGCAGAGTTAGAAGTATGTGAATCAACTTTAAATGTTTGTTTTAATCCACGTGATGAAAAAATTGAGGGTAATACTTTTGTTGTATTCGATACAGAAACAACAGGTTTCAATCCTGGCTTAGATGATCAAATGATTGAAATCGGTGGTGTTAAGATTAAAGATGGTGAAGTAATTGATCGTTTTGATGAGTTAATTAATCCATTAAGACACATCGATGAACAAATCACTAGTGTTACTGATATTTCTGATGACGATGTTAAAGATGCTTATATAGAAGAGAATGTTACTAAGAGATTTAAGGAATGGATTGGAGACTTACCACTTGTAGCTCATAATGCTAAATTCGATAAGAATATGTTAGATATGGCTTATTACAAGTATTCTTTAGGTGAACTTAAGAATCCAATTATTGATACTTTAATGTTATCAAGAATTATTAATAGAGATTTAAAGAAACACTCTTTAAAAGCTTTAGGTAAGTATTATGATATTGATACTGGTGAAGCTGATGAAGATGAAGATGAAGTAAGTGATGTTAAGAGTGGCATGACTTTATTACAACCTGAAATAGCAGAAAATATCTTGAGTATTAAAGTTGATGGTGAAGAAATAATCATTAAGAAACAAGAAGAAGTTCAAGATATGGATTATGCTACTAATCAAGTAGTAACTAAGTATGCTAATAAGTATTATTTAAATACAATTCATAAAGCTTCTAAAACAGATGAAGTAAATATTGAAATTCAAACTAATGAAGGTATTGAATTAATTGATTTTAATAATAAACAAAAATTACATCCAGCAGAGAATGATATTAGTGTTAGATTTAGTACAGAAATAGAAGAAGTAGAATTTATTATTAAGATCTATGTTGGTCAACACCATGGAGCTGATGTCGACTCAGAAAATACAGGTTATATCTTTAATAAGATGTTAAATCAAATTAAAGGTATTGAGAATATTAATGAGTTGAATGATTTAGCTAAGTTAGAAGATATAGCGTTTAGAAATAATCAAAAATTAATGGATCATATTGGTGAACTATGTTCATATAAGAACTATGTTATGGTTCCAGATGAAGATTCTGAAGATGAGATAGATCCTAAATGTGGATATCCATTTGAAAAATAGGGAGATACTACATACAGATGGAAATATCCTTGGTGTAATGATAATAATTTACAAATGTATGAAAATATACCAGGCAAAACATTTAGTGAACATTTAGCTAATGTATATGATTCAGTTAAACATATTACATTTATAGCTAAGAATAAAACTGGTTTAAAGAATTTATTTAAATTAGTAAGTTATGGTAATACTAACTTCTTAATGAAGAATGCAAGAGTTCCGAGAAAAATCATTGAAGAAAATAGAGAAGGTTTAATGATTGGTTCTTCTTGTTTAAATGGTGAAATATTTAATATAGCATTAACTAGAACAGATGAAGACTTAATTAAAGCAATGTCATTCTATGACTATATTGAAGTTCAACCACCAAGTAATTATATGCATTTACTTAGAGGACATGATTTAAACAGTATTGATCAATTACATATGGTAATTGAGAAGATTATTAGATGTGCTAAGAAAGCACAAAAGATTGTTGTAGCTACAGGTGATGTTCATAATTTAACGAAAGATGATTTAATCTATCGTGAAATCATTGTTAATCAAAATGTTCCTGGTAAAGGAAGACATCCTTTAGCTAAATACTTAAATGGTTTAAGTAAGAATAATACTAATGAAGATAATATTAATAAGATAATATCTGAATCTAAGATGAAAGGTTCGCCTTTAAGTAAGATTGATATTAAAGTACTAAAATATATTTATATTTTAACTAAGGTTAGTAAGATACCTATTACGACAAATAATATTTCTGAAATATATGTTGAAAATAAGAAAGATTTAGATGATATTCAAAACAGTAGTGAGAAGTTAAATATTATTTCTAAATCTATTCATAAGTTAAAAGATTTGGGCATTATTGCTGAAGCTAATGGTATTTATGTTTTAGTAGAAAACTATGAAGAATCTGATAAAGTTATTGAAGGTCATATTCCTAATCAATATTTCTTAAATACGAGAGAAATGAAAAAGGAATTTGAATTCTTAAATGATAAAGATTTAATAGATGAGATAGTAGTTAAGAATCCTAATTTAATTATTGATAATGTAGAAGAGATAGAAGTTATTGATGAACCGTTAAAACCTTATTCACCAATAATTGAACACTCACAAGAAACTTGCCGTGATTTAGTATTTGATAAAGCTCATTCAATGTATGGAGATCCTTTACCACGAAATATTGAAGAACGTATAGGTGAGGAATTCTATGGTGGTAAGATCTACATGTTAGTAGATGACTATATAAATGAAAAACATCCAGGAATTAGTGATGAAGAAAAAGATAAAGTTTATCTAGAAGAATTCCATAATCTAATTATGGAAGGTTATGACAAAGTTGTAGATACATTTAAACGTCATATATTAAATGACGAAGAAACAAAAGATTTAAGTGAGAAGGATGCTCTACAAAAAGCTAAAGATGAATTATCTGGTATTATTGGTGGAGGATTCGATGTTATCTATTTAATTGCACAAAAGCTAGTTAAACATTCAAATGATAGAGGATACCTAGTTGGTTCCCGTGGTTCAGTAGGTTCATCTTTTGTTGCAGCAATGATGGGTATTACAGAATGTAACTCTTTACCTCCACATTACTACTGTCCAGAATGTCATTATAGTATGTTCCATGAAGAGGATGGATCAGACTTTAGTTATGTTGATAAAAAAACAAAAGAAGTAGAGAAATACTTATCTGGTTTCGATTTACCAGAAAGAGAATGTCCTAAGTGTGGCACTAAGATGATTCATCAAGGAAATGATATGCCATTTGCTACATTCTTAGGTTTCCAAGGTGAAAAGGTTCCAGATATCGACCTTAACTTCTC